>CABSLV010000001.1 GCA_902478645.1 uncultured Flavobacteriales bacterium
GGTTTCACGGCGTTCCGGCGGTAGCTTGTGCGGGCTACTGCGCGTTCCTTGTGGCGCGGGCGATGATCCGGATGCACAACAAGGATTGATTTACCCACCCTTCCCTTTCTTTTACCGGCGAGGGAGGATAAAACTTTTTCACAAAATAAAAACGCGCCCCACAGGATTGTGGGGCGCGTCGTTTTTACCTCCCTCCCGGAGAGCCTCCTCCGGGGGTATCGGGGTGAAAGATCACTTTTCGATCTCCATGATCTTGTCGTCCTGCTGCAGGCTTTGGCCGGCTTCGACAAAGATGCGTTTTACACGGCCGCTTACCGGGCTTTCGATGCTGTTTTCCATCTTCATGGCTTCCAGCACCATCACCTGCTGACCGCTGGTTACGGTGTCGCCCACCTTGACGTCGATGCTCAACACGCGACCGGGCATCGGGCACTCAACCACCTCACCGGTGATCTTCTCCTCGACTTTCTTCTCCTCGACCTTCTTTTCCTCGGCTTTCACCTCGGGTGCAGCCTCTTTCGGACGGGCTTCCCATTCGGCCTTGCGCACTTTGGTCAGGAAGTCCTTGGCTACCAGCGGGAAGAGTTCGAGCAGGAGCACTTCTTTTTCATTGGCAGCCAAGTGAACTCCGCCGAATTCCTCCAGCGTAGGATTGGGCTGCATCTGATATTTGGACGTGTCGTAGGGTTTTTCCTCGGGCGAACCGGTGATCTTGCGACGGAACTCGGGATCTACCGGCACAGGGGTCTTTCCGTACTCGCCTTTTACCAGCGCGACGAACTGGTTGGAAGTGTGCGTATATTTCGGTTTTCCGGCACGCACATCCAAAGCGCAGTTCACGGCCTGAGCGCCGACGATCTGGCTGGTAGGAGTTACCAACGGGGGCAGACCGGCTGCCAGACGCACCTCGGGAATGAGTTTCATGGCATCTTCGAGGATGTCTTCGCTCTTGAGCGCTTTGAGCTGAGCCACCATATTGGTGTACATACCGCCGGGGATTTCGGCCTCCTTGACCAGCAGGTTGGGAGCTGCAAAACCGAAATAAGCCTCGATCTTCTGGCAAACTTCGTTGAGTTTCTCAAAGTCTTTGGCATTTACGGCCGCTACCGCCTGGTCGATCATGGCATCGACTTCGGCCGGAACGTCGTTCACCGAGAACGGTTTGGGGAACTTCTTGACGGCATCGTAAGCCTCGAGTTCCTTGCGGATCTCGTAGAGGCCTTCGTTGATCTTGGCTACGGCTTCCATGTTGATGTCCATCTCTACGCCCATCTTCTTGGCGAAGACGTAGATCAACTCCACGGCCGGAGCGGCAGGACCGCCGGCAAAGTTCCAGATGTTGGTGTCCACGATATCTACACCGGCTGCGATGGCTGCCACTACCGACGACAGACCGTAACCCGGAGTGGAGTGCGTGTGGAAGTCCACCGGTATCGACAGGTTCTCCTTGAACAGTTTCACCAGTTCGTAAGCCCGGTGCGGAGGGATCAGACCACTCATGTCCTTGATGGTGATCATGTTGGCTCCCAGAGCTTCCATCTGTTTGGCCTTGCCCAGGAAATATTCGTTGGTGAAGACCTTTTTCGGCGGCTTCGGACCTCCGAAGAGTGCTTTGATCTTCTGGCCGAAGGTCTGCGGGGGATACTGCGGGTCGATGGTGTAGCAAACGGCGCAATCGGCGATACCGCCGTACTTGCGAACGTATTTCACCGTCGATTTTACGTTGTCCACGTCATTGAGCGCGTCGAAGATACGCATGATGCCCAAGCCGGATTCGATGGCGTTGCGGCAGAAACCTTCGATGATCTCGTCGGTGTACGGAGCATAACCGAACAGGTTGCGTCCGCGCGAAAGAGCGGTGAGTTTGGACACATTGCCGATTTCTTTCTTGATGGATTCCAGACGAGTCCAGGGGTTTTCGCTCAAATAACGCATCACCGAGTCGGGAACGGCACCGCCCCAAACCTCCATGGCGTAAAATTTGGCATCTTTGTAGTAGCCGATGACCCGATTGATCTGTTGCTGGCTCATTCGCGTAGCGAAAGCAGACTGCTGGCCGTCGCGCAGCGTCAGATCGCGGATAAGGAGTTTTCTTGCCATAATAGTTTTATTTTAAGCGTTTTAAGGTTTTCTTTTTCCGGCAACGGACATAAAAACAATCCGCCGCCCTGCAAATATATCAATAAACCGGGTTAGCTTCCACCAAAACAGGACATTATTTTTTCTTCCGAGGGAAAAATATCGTACCCTCATCCAAAGAAACGGCACGATGAGAAAAAACATTCCCTTGCCCGGAAATGCCGCCATGTCGTCAAAAAACGTTGTACAGCTCGAAAAGATTGTTATATTTGCAACCAATCTATCAACACTAACAACTACACCACTTATGAGAGGACAACCCAAAGGCCTTATCGCCGCCGCGTTGGCGAACATGGGCGAACGTTTCGGATTTTACACCATGATGGCGATCCTGACCCTTTTCCTGATGTCGAAATTCGGCATCGACGGGGAAAGCGCCGGAAAAATCTATTCTTTCTTCTATACATCGATCTATATTTTGGCCGTGGTGGGAGGTCTGATCGCCGACCGTACCCGCAACTACAAAGGCACCATCACCGCCGGTATCCTGATCATGACCTTGGGATACGTCATTCTGACCATACCCGCCATTACCTCGAAAGCCATCATCGTCGGTGCCCTGATGGTCATCGCATTCGGTAACGGGTTGTTCAAGGGCAACCTGCAGGCACTCGTAGGCCAGCTCTACGACAACGAGAAATACGGAAAACTGCGCGACACCGGCTTCCAGATCTTCTACATGTTCATCAACATCGGCGGCATGTTCGCCCCGTTGGCAGCCGTGGGGGTACGCAACTGGTGGCTGCGCACACAAGGTTTTGCTTACAACTCCGACCTGTCCGCCCTGTGCCACCAGTTCAACAACGGAACGATGGCCCCCGAAGTGGTAGAAGGTCGTTTTTCCGAACTGGCCGCCCAGGTAAGCCTCAACGGTGCTCCCACCGACATGGCCGCCTTTGCCCAGAACTACCTCGAAGCATTCAACACCGGATTCCACTATGCATTCGGCGTGGCCATCCTCGCCATGCTCATCTCCCTGGTGATCTTCGTAACCAACCGCCGCAACCTGCCCGACCCGGCTGCCAAAGCCGTATCGAAGGAGGGCAAACCGTCCAAAGCCGAAATCCAACAGTCGGCCAAGGAGATCAAACAGCGTCTTTACGCCCTGTTTGCCGTATTCGCCATCGTGATCTTCTTCTGGTTCTCATTCCACCAGAACGGACTGACCCTGACGCTCTTCGCACAGGACTACACCCGGCTGACCCTCTTCGGATTCCCCATTTCGGCCGAACTGTTCCAGTCGATGAACCCCTTCTGCGTGGTCTTCCTCACCCCGATCGTCATCTGGATATTCAGTGTACTGCGCAAAAAAGACCGCGAACCTTCCACGCCCAAGAAGATCGCCATCGGCATGGGCATCGCCGCCCTGGCCTACGTGATCATGGCCATCGGTTCGATCGGTCTGCCGACCTTCTCCGAAGTACAGGCACAGGGAGGTCTCTCCCCTGCCGAACGCGTAACGCCCTGGCTGCTGCTGATCACCTACCTCATCCTGACGGTAGCCGAACTGTTCATCTCGCCGCTGGGTCTTTCGTTCGTCTCGAAAGTGGCGCCGGCCAAACTCCAAGGCCTCATGCAGGGCTTCTGGCTGGGGGCTACCGCCGTGGGCAATGCACTGCTCTTCCTCGGACCGATCCTCTACACGCACATCTCCATCTCCGCAACTTGGACCGTCTTCGTGGTGGTTTGCTTCATCTCGATGAGTGCCATGCTGGCGATGGTCAAATGGCTCGAAAGAGTTACCGAACAATAACCCGTCCGCAAGGACGTAAAAAACGGGGAAGGGGCTGCGCCGAGCGCAGCCCCTTCCCCGTTTTAACCAGCCTCTGAACTATCTCCTCCGAGGGATTTATTTTTCTAAAGCGGTTAGAAAATCCCCTGAAAAAAGTTCCGATTATTTGTAGTCGAAATCGAAAAGTATCGGATTGACCTCCTCCGGATCGGCACACCGGGCGACCAAAGCCGCCGCCTGCCGATAAGTTTGCGTCCCTTGGCTGTCGGAATGCCTGCCCAGGTCTTCGGCCAATCGAGCCATCGAAGTCCATGCCACAAAACCTTCGTCCGAACGGTTGGCATAGGAAAGGAACAGGCAGGGCTGTTGGTCGTTGAACGTAATGTCGTCCACTATCTGAGCTTTCCCGTCCGTCATATCGTACACCGCAGTAGTCTTCTCGGAGAGATCATGCACGTACCACAAGGCCTGCCGGTCCACCAGCGCCAAAAAGGCCAGGTGCCGCGACGAACCGGTCAGCCTCCATATTTTGAGCGCCGAATTGGGCTGCAGCAAATAGGGATACCCGTGTTCCTTCACGGCACTCTCTTCCTCCGATGCACCGAGAGCCCGGCTATCGTCCACCAAGTGCCCGGGCTGAACTTCTTTTTCCCCAAAGCACCACACATCGTTCGTACACACGCCATCCTGAAAAAGGACCTCCGCACCCGCCTGAACGAAAGCAAATCCCTTTCGGAAATGATGCCGTTGCCCTCTTTCGACAAAATACCGGCCGTCCTCCCCGTTGCGCTCCAGCAGACAAACCACCCCTTGCGGGGAGTCCGAGGCCAACAGGATCCGCCCCCCGCTCAACAAGCGCACATACGTCCCATTGTCCGCCATATGCACCGTCTTTTCATATTCTCCTTCCAAGGAGTAGAAATGCAGCCGCTGGTAGTCCAAAATGACCACTTGCCGGTCATCGACATCGAAGTCCAAAAGCCGGCCGTATTCTCCCGGTCCTGCGCCGCGTCCGGCGATCCGCCCGAGGAAACGTCCCTGCGCATCGAACACCGAAAGCTGGTCGCTTCGGTCGCTTATGTAGTACCTTCCGTCGTTTTTGACCACCTTTACCACCGCCCCTACCAACGACGAATCGCCGGTCCGAAGCGGGATCAGGCAGTAGCGGGACAGGATGGACGACAACCGTACCTTCCCTTCGACCGGGACGGGATCAGGGAAAATCGCCCCCCTCCCCGCGGGACTCACCTCCCCCTGCGCAAGCGGCCAATACCGGCAGCAAGCACCCCCACAAAAACGCCCTTTTCATACCCGACACATTTTGTTAAAAACCTGTTTTTCAGAAAAACCCACTGCCTGCCTTTCGGACTTTTATCCCCGCGTTCCGAGGCAGCACCTCCGAAAAGACAACTCTCCGCCCCCTCAGAACGAAAGCTCGTGCTTATTGACGTAGATCACCTCGAAACATCCCCGGTCGGCCATCGTAATGTAGGCCGCGATGTCCTTTTCCAGTTCGATCAGCGTCAGGTTGGAGCACTTCTTTCCCGTCAACGGCACTTCGACCACCTGCCGACCCTGGGGAGAAAACACCACGACCGTTCCCTTTTCATGCCGCGTAAGCCACAAGCGGCCATTGCTGTCGCAGCGCATCCCGTCCATCCCGAAATCGTCGAAATGATGGAACAAGCGCTTGTTTTCCAAGGTCCCGTCGGCCTTTATGTCGTACACCCACACGTTTCCCTGCGCCGATTCGTTGACGTACAACCGTCGCCCGTCCGGAGAGACCTCGATCCCGTTGGTGGTGCCCATCTCCCCCTCCAACAGCGAAACGCTGCCGTCCGGGCGGATCATCCAGAGTTGCCCCCGGGAGTTTTTCCAATCCGGGTCGGACGCGTACAGGATACCCGTAGCGGGCGAAATAGCCAGGTCGTTGGGCTGATTCATCGTCTCCTGGTGAGCGAATACCTCGGGGGTACGTTCGCCTTTTTTTATCCGCAGGATGTTGTGCCCCGTGTAGTCCGCAATGTACATGTGGCCCGAAGCATCGAATACGATCCCGTTGCCCACCGAACCTTCCGACAGACGGGCGAACAGTTCGGCCTGCCCGTCGCGAAGGATCCCGATGGTTCCCTGCTCCTTGTAGTTGCACGCATAGATGTTTCCCTGGGCATCGTGCGCCGCGCCTTCGATCCCGGTGGTAAAGGTCCACTCGGGCAGCAAATCTTCGCTCTGGCTTTCCTGTGCCGAAAGCGGCGCAACGGCCAGTGCGCACGCCATCAAAAATACATACCGTTTCATCTTTTTATCTTTCTTGGTTTTACGTTGCAATGTTACGCCCCTTCGCCTGCCACCGCACCCGGAAGGGAACGAAAAAGAGCCTCACGGCCGCGCCACCGTGCGGACAAAAGCCGCCACCAGGGGCACAAACTCGGGATGCAGGGGCAAGGTCGGGTCCATGTACGTCTTGATGAACTGCGCCTGACGGTCGAGCGTATCGGTCTGCTTGAGCACATGGTTCATCCCCCGGATCACCGCCCGCCGCGCCGAAGGGCGAGCCGCACACAGGCTGTCGGCATCGGCCAGGGACACCTGCAAGTCCTTGTCTCCCTGCACCACCAGCACCGGACAGGCCACCCGGGCGATGAGCTGCGCCGGGTCGTACCCGAACCACGAGATCAGATACGGCTGCACCGAGGGGCGAAACAGACTGGACCACTGCGGCGGGATCTCCCGGCCGAGCCGATGCCCCGCCTGCAACGAATCGATCATCGGGGCGGCCGCCGCCAACAGCAGGGGCGACTGATGCCCCAACTGCTCCTTGAGCAGCCGGTCGGCACGCCGACCGGCACCGGCCACCGAGACCAACCCGTCCACCTGCGGATTGTCCTGCGCCGCAGCCAAAGCCACCAGCGAACCTTCCGAATGACCCAGGACTACCACCGAGGAAAAACGCGGGTCGTCCGCATACCGGGCCACCCAGCCCTTGAGGTCGTCCACGTAGTCCTCGAAGCGCAACTGCTCTTCCTGCAATCCGGCCACCTTGCTCGCGCCGATGCCCCGCTTGTCGTACCGCAGGGTCGCTATGCCCTGCCCGGCCAAGCCTTCAGCCGTCATGCGCAGGCCGTTGTTTTCCATCTGCGGGTTGTTCCCGTCGCGGTCGGTCGGCCCGCTGCCCGCCACCAGGATCACCATCGGCACCGCCCGCGAAGCGGTCCCCTCCGGCAGGAGCAGGGTTCCCCGGATGCGGATGCTGTCATTGACCACCAGTTCCACGTTTTCCTCAACGCCCGCTGCCCGGCAACCCAGCGCCATGGCGAGAGCCATCGCGAACAAGATCTTTCTCATAACTTTCCGTCGTTATCTTTCCCTGCGGACAAATGTAGTGCTTTTTCCGGGCGGATGCGCCGCCCGGTTCCGAAGATAATTCGTACTTTTGACTCTCAACCTGACCTCTTCGGCATCCATCGATGAAAAGACTCCTCCTGCTCCTGCTGCTCACCCTCTTTCTGGGAGGCTGCGCGAAAAAAGTGGACGAAGGCCCCGCGAAACGCACCGTGCTGGTGTATGTCGCTGCGGCCAACGACCTGTCCCCTTACGCCCGGACCAATCTCTCGGACATGATCGACGGCTATGGAAAGACCAACCCGAAGAAAAACCGCCTGATCGTCTATTACGATACGGGCGACGGGGTGCCCCGCCTGCTGCAGGTGGATGCTTCCGGAGCACATCCCCTCCAGGAATATCCCGGAGCCAATTCCACCGATCCCGACCAACTCCACAAGATTGTCTCCCAGGTTCTGCAGGACTTCCCGGCCAAGAGCTACGGGCTGATCCTCTGGTCGCACGCCACCGGCTGGATCCCGAAAGGGTTTCCCCTGGCGGTAAAGAACCTATGGTCCCTCACCGCATTTCCCGCCACGCGAACCTTCGGCAACCAATATTTCGAAGGCCAGCGGTATGAAATCGAAATCTCCGATCTGACCGATGCCCTGCCCACAGGAGCCTTCGACTTTATCCTGATCGACGCCTGCCTGATGGGAAGCGTCGAAGTAGCCTACGCCCTGCGCGAAAAGACGGACTACCTGATCGCCTACCCCACGGAGGTCATCGCCGACGGGATGCCCTACCGGGAGATCACCGCCACCCTGTTCTCCGATGCGCCGACGCAGGACTACTGCCGACAGATCGCCCGGAAGTTTTACGAACACTACGATGCCCAAAGCGGCGTGTACCGTTCGGCCTCGGTCGCCCTGGTCAAAACCGCAGGACTGGAAGCCCTCGCCCGCTCGGTGCGCGAAGTGGTAAAGGACAATCCCGAAGTCGCCTCCCTGACGCTTGCCTCCATACAACACTACGACCTGTACTCCCGCCCGTTCATGTACGACCTGGACGATTTTATCGGACAGCTCGCCACCCCGCCCCAGTACCAAGCCTTCCGGCAGGTGCTGGACAACACCGTCCTGTACCAGGCACACACCGATGCGTTTTTCTCGCTGCCGCTGGAGCGTTGCTGCGGTCTGTCGGTCTATATCCCTTCCCAGCAGTACGCCGAGTACCTCCCATACTACCAGGACACCCCCTGGTATAAGGCCTGCTACCTGTAAACGCCCTTTTTCCCGGGGAAATTTCGTCGGTAAAAACCCTCTTTCCGTCCTCGGAATCCCCGCCCCGGTCTATTCTTTTTGCAGGCCGGGAGGACGATTTTCTATGTTTGCCGCGTAAAAAACGGTAAAAAATGGACGTGAAAAAATTCTTATCCCTGGTCTTCCTGGCAGCCCTTCCCCTGCTGTCCTTCGGCCAAAGCGACACCACCCAAGTAAAGGTGTGGACGCTGGAGGACTGCATACGGTACGCCCGGGAGAAAAACCTGAACGTACAGAGCGCCCAGGTAAACCTCTCTTCCGCCGAGTCGGACATCAAGCAGGCTTCGGCCGCCCGGCTTCCCGGCCTCTCGGCCTCCATCTCGCAAGGGCTCACGCATGCCCGTCGGGACATCGAAAGCAACGAAAGCGCATATGCCTATTCGGCCAATGCCCAACTATCCGCCTCGATGACCCTGTACAACGGCGGCAAACTCAACAATACGCTCACCCAAAAGAAAACCGATGCCCAGGCACGTGCCTACGACGTAGCCCGCACGCGCAACGACATCGAGATCAGTGTCACCCAAGCCTACCTCCAGGTGCTCTATGCGCGTGAATCGGTCGGTATCAACCAAAAGACGGTCGAATCCTCGCTCTCCCAGGTAGAACTCTCCAAGGAACTGTACGAAGCTGGCTCGATCGCCTTGAGCGATTACGCCCAGATGCAGTCGCAGTATGCTTCGGACAAGTACCAACTGGTCGCCGCGCAGAACACCCTGGACAAAAGCATCCTCGATTTGAAACAATTGCTGGAATTGGAAGCCGGGTACGATTTCCGGTTGGACTTCCCGGAGATTAGCGACGAACAGGTTGATGAGCCCATCCCTTCGTCACTCTCGGTGTACAACTCGGCTCTCCAATCCATGCCCGAAGTAAAAAGCGCCCAGTTGGGCATCGAATCGGCCAAACTGGGTGAAAAGATCGCCAAAGCCTCCGGGATTCCGTCCCTCTCCCTCAGCGCCGGCATCGGCACGGGATACGCCACCACCTCGTCGGATGCCTTTGCCCGCCAGCTCGACCGGAGCCTGAGCGAAAACGTGGGCTTGTCCCTCTCCATTCCCATCTTCAACAACCGCAACACCCGCACGGCCGTCGAGAAGGCCCGCCTGCAAAGCATCTCGGCCGACCTCTCGCTCCAGAGCGTAAAGAAAGACCTCCTGAGCACCGTCGAATCGCTCTGGCAGGATGCCGTATCGGCCCAGAGCCGTTACCAGGCCGCCTGCGAACAGCTCCGCTCGGCTCAGATCAGTTACGACCTGGTCAACCAGCAATTTGCCGAAGGGATGAAAAACACCGTCGAACTCCTTCAGGAAAAGAACAACTACCTTTCGGCTCAGATGGAAGCCGTACAGGCCAAATACCAAGCCGTCCTGTCCATCAAACTGCTCAACTTTTATCAGAACAAACCGATCACTTTATAAAAACCAACCGCGATGAAAACCATCTTCCATACAGCACTGCTGCTTGTCGCCGCCTGCTCCCTGGCGGCCTGCGGCGGAGACAAAAATACCCAGGAATACAATACCGTTACCCTGACCAAAGGGTCCCTGTCCACCACCGTAACCGCTACCGGAACCATCGAACCGATCAACCAAGTATCGGTCGGTGCCCAGGTATCGGGGATCATTTCCAAGATCTACGTGGACTACAACTCCGAGGTCAAGTCCGGCCAACTCCTGGCTCAGATCGACACCTCGCTCATGGCCGCCGAGCTCCGTTCGTCGGAAGCATCCCTGGCTTCGGCCAAAGCCGAATACGAATACCAGGAAAAGAACTTCGCCCGCCAGAAAAGCCTGTGGGAAAAGAAACTGATCTCCGACACGGAATACGAATCGGCCAAATACAACTACGACCGCGCCCTGAGTTCGTACAACAAGTCGCAGGCCGATATTGTCAAGGCCCGGAAAAACCTCGGCTACTGCTACATCTACTCCACCGTGGACGGAGTGGTGATGTCCCGGGCCGTTGAGGAAGGCCAGACGGTGGCTTCCAGCTTCAACACCCCCGAGCTGTTCATCATTGCCAACGACCTGCGCAAGATGCGAGTCATCGCCGATGTGGACGAGGCCGAAATCGGTGAAGTCAAGGAAGGCCAGCGGGCCGTCTTCACCGTCGATGCCTTCCCCAACGACACCTTCGAGGGCGAAGTAACCCAGGTACGTATCAATCCTACCACCGAATCGAACGTGGTAACCTACGAAGTGGTGATCGATGCCCCCAACCCCGACCTCAAGCTTCTGCCCGGTCTGACGGCCAATGTTACCATCTACACCCTGGACAAACAGGACGTCCTGTCGGTACCCGTGCGCGCGTTTCGCTTCAATCCCTCGGGAGCCGTAGCGGTAGGGCAAAGTGCTTCGAGCCATAAGACCCTTTGGTTAAAAGAGAAAAACGGCAAACTCAAACAAGTGAACGTGACCACCGGGGTGACCGACGGTATCTCCACCGAAGTTACTTCGGGCGTGAAGGAAGGCGATGAAGTGGTCGTCTCTGTCCGGGTAAAACGCGAACCCGAAATGTCCTCCTCGGGGCAGGGAGAAACCAATCCCTTCATGCCCACCCCTCCCGGCGGCAACCGCAACAACAACAAAAAATAACCCGTACCGCACCATGGAAAAAAAGGTTATCATCTCTCTCCAGGACATCCGGCGGGACTTCCACGTGGGGAACGAAACGGTACACGCCCTTCGAGGGGTATCGTTCGACATCGCCGAAGGGGAATTCGTTACCATCATGGGTACCAGCGGATCGGGAAAGTCCACCCTGCTCAACATCCTGGGTTGTCTGGACACCCCCACTTCGGGCGAATACTACCTGGACGGTGTTTCGGTACGGCAGATGAGCAAGAACGCCCGCGCCACCCTGCGCAACCGCAAGATCGGATTCGTCTTCCAGTCGTACAACCTGCTGCCCAAAACCTCGGCACTGGAAAACGTGGAACTTCCCCTGCTGTACAACCCCGACGTATCCGAAAGCCTGCGCAAGCGCAAAGCCACCGAAGCCCTCGAAGCCGTCGGGCTGGCCGACCGCATCCATCACCGCTCCAACCAAATGTCCGGCGGTCAGCAACAGCGCGTGGCCATCGCCCGGGCGCTGGTGAACGACCCGGTGATCATCCTGGCGGACGAAGCCACCGGCAACCTGGATACGCGCACCTCGTTCGAGATCCTGAAAATCTTCCAAAGCCTGCACGCTCAGGGACGCACCATCATCTTCGTCACGCACAACCCCGAGTTGTCGCAATTCTCCAGCCGGAACATCGTCCTGCGCGACGGACACATCACCGAAGACCGGCTCAATCCTTCGATCGCCTCGGCGGCCGAAGTCCTCAAGACCCTTCCGAAAGAAGACGACTAAAGACGAATCCTTCCCATGAACTATAAAAATCTCATCCGCATTGCCCTGCGCGCCCTCTCGGGCAACAAGTTCCGAGGGTTTCTCACCATGCTGGGCATTATCATCGGAGTAGCCTCGGTCATCGCCATGCTGGCCATCGGACAAGGTTCCAAACGCAGCATCCGCGAACAGATCGCCGAAATGGGTTCGAACATGATCATGATTCATCCCGGAGCCGAACGCCGGGGCGGAGTGCGCATGGACCCCTCGGAGATGCAGTCCCTCAAGATCAAGGACTACATGGACCTGGCTACCCAGACTTCGTACATCGACAAGTGCTCGCCGATGGTCCAGTCCTCCGGCCAAGTCATCTACGGTGCCCAGAATGCCCAGACCAGTATCTACGGCGTAACCCCCGAATACCTCGACATCCGCAAATATTCGATCGGCGACGGCGACATGTTCACCCAAGCAGACATCAAAAGTTCGGCCAAAGTGTGCGTAGTCGGACAGACCGTGGTGGACAACCTGTTTCCCAACGGGGAAAACCCCATCGGGAAAGTCATCCGCTTCAAGACCATCCCGTTCCGCATCGTAGGCGTACTGACCTCCAAAGGTTACAACTCGATGGGCCAGGACCAGGACGACCTCATCCTGGCTCCTTACACCGCCGTGCAGAAACGACTGCTGGCCATCACGCACCTGCAGAGTATCTTCGCCTCGGCCATCACCGAGGAAGATACCTACATCGCCATCGACGAGATCTCCGAAATCCTGCGCACCAACCACAAGATAAAAGCCGGAGACGACGACGACTTCACCATTCGCTCCCAGGAAGAAATGAGCAGCATGATGAGTTCGACCACCAACATGATGACCGTCCTTCTGGCCTGCATCGCCGGCATCTCGCTGCTGGTAGGCGGTATCGGGATCATGAACATCATGTACGTCTCGGTGACCGAACGCACCCGGGAGATCGGCCTGCGCATGTCCATCGGCGCCAAAGGCCGCCACATCATGCTTCAGTTCCTGATCGAGGCGGTGATCATCAGCGTAATGGGTGGCATCCTCGGGGTCATCCTGGGCGTGGGTGCTTCGCTGGCCATCAAGATGATCGCCGGATGGCCCATCTACATCCAGATGTGGTCGGTGGTCCTCTCGTTCGCCGTCTGCTCGGTTACCGGGATCTTCTTCGGGTGGTATCCTGCGCGCAAAGCCGCTTCGCTGGACCCCATCGAAGCCTTACGATATGAATAGTGCTTTTTTTCATAGCTATTTTGTGTGCTTTTAGATTGTTTTTCAGTCGGCCGGCCGCACCTTTTGCGGCCGGTTTTTTCATCCGAAAAGCCTTTTGAGAAGAAAAAAACAGTAATTTAGCCTCTCTGGACAATCTATGGAATTCATGCCCAAGAAACGCCACGCAACCCTGCTGACCATCGCCATCCACCTGTTGGGGTGGGGGCTGCTGCTGGTCTTCCCCCTGCTGATGCGGTGGCAGAACCGCGAGGAAACCGTTACCCTGTCCTGGTACCTGGGATACGTAGCCGTACCCCTGTCGTGCATGGTGGTCTTCTATGCCAATTACCTGCTGCTCATCCCCCGGATGCTGTTCCAGAAGCACTGGAGCCAATTTATCCTGCTGAACATCGTATTGGTCGTAGCTGTATGGTATGCCGGACGGTTGTGGTGGGATTTTCACATGATACACTTTGGTGAGGCCATGCCGCGCCCCCCGAAAAAGGACCGGGACCTGCCGCACCTGATGTTCTTTGCCCGCGACATGATGTCCTATTCCCTGACCGTCGCCCTGGCCGTAGCCATCAAGATGACCTCCCGCTGGCAGCAAAGCGAACGCCAACGCCACGAAGCCGAACGGCGGCGCAGCGAAGCCGAACTGGCCAACCTGAAAAACCAGCTCAACCCGCATTTCCTGTTCAACACCCTCAACAACATCTACGCTCTGGTCGAAGTAGCCCCCGAGAAAGCCCAACACGCCGTCCACGAACTCTCCCGACTGCTGCGTTACGTTCTCTACGAAGACGGCCCGGCCATGGTTCCCCTGGAAAAGGAACTGGAATTCCTGCGCAGCTACATCGACCTGATGTCCCTGCGCACCGGCAAGAACGTAACCCGGACCATCCGCCTGTCGGCGGACGACCCGCAGGCCTCCGCCGCCCCGCTTATCTTTATCTCGCTGGTGGAAAATGCCTTCAAACACGGAGTCAGCCCCACCGAAGCCTCCTTCATCGACATCGACATCCACACCGAATCCGGGAACATCATCTGCCGCACCGCCAACAGCAACTTTCCCAAAAACGATACCGACCGAAGCGGATCGGGTATCGGCCTGCGCAACCTCGAACGCCGTCTCAAACTCCTCTATGGCAGCCATTACACCTTCACACGTTGCGTAAAGGACAACGCCTACCGCTGCGAACTCATCCTCCCCGTAAAACCCTCGGCCTCATGAGCACCCCCCTTTCGACCCTGATCGTCGATGACGAACCCCTCGCCCTGGACCTGATGGAGCGCTACGTGCTCCGCACCCCATTCCTGCGCCTGGAAGCCAAATGCTCCGGCGGAGCCGAAGCACTGGAAGCACTGGCCGGCGGAGGCATCGATGTCGCTTTTCTCGACATCCAGATGCCCGGCATGAACGGCCTGGAACTCTCGCACCTGGCAGGAGACCGCACCCGGGTCATTTTCACTACCGCCTTCCAACAATACGCCCTCGAAGGTTTCCGTGCCGACGCCATCGACTACCTGCTCAAGCCCATCGACTACAACGAATTCCTCCGCGCTGCCCACAAAGCCCTGAAATGGTTCTCGCTCACCCGCGAAAAAACAGAACCGGCTCCTCCGGCACCGACCCACACCTACCTGCTGGTGCGCTCCGACTACCGGCAAGTGCGCATCGACACCTCCGACATCCTGTACATCGAAGCCCTGAAAGACTACGTAAAGATATTCCTGGCCTCCTCTCCCCAGCCGGTGATCACCCAAAGCAGCCTGAAAAGCCTGGAAGAGCGTCTTCCCGCCGGGCAATTCATGCGCATCCACCGCTCGTACATCGTCCGGCTAGATGCCGTGAAGATCATCGAACGCAGCCGGGTAGTCTTCGGGAAAAACTACCTCCCCATATCGGACACCTGCCGGGACGACTTCCTGCGCGCCCTCGAAGGGCGATCTATCCCGCAATAGACAAAAACGATCCGCCCGACCTTTGACCTCCCGGGAGAAAACCGTACTTTTGTTTCCGCACAGTTCCCCATCGAGCGGACAGGTGCATTTCACGGCCTGCGGCCGTGAGCGTCGCTTGCGCGGCGCTCGCTTGGGGAGAAAACGACACACACACCCTTAAAAAACAACCTACGTATGGAAAAACCCGTAGAACGCGTAAAAATACTCATCATCGGCTCCGGCCCCGCCGGATACACCGCCGCCATCTATGCCGCTCGCGCCGACCTCGCCCCCGTACTGTACACCGGACTGGAGATGGGCGGACAACTGACCAAAACCACCGAAGTGGAAAACTTCCCCGGCTTTCCCGAAGGCGTGGATGCCAACCTGCTGATGAGCCAGATGGAACAACAAGCCCGGCGTTTCGGCACCGACATCCGCATGGGCACCGTCACCCGCGTCGCACTCGCCCGGGAAAAGGGCCAAGCACACCGCGTGGAGATCGACGGGGAAAAGACCCTCGAAGCCCAAGCCCTGATCGTAGCCACCGGCGCCTCGGCCCGCTGGCTCGGACTGCCCTCCGAAGAACGTCTGAAAGGCTTCGGCGTATCGGCCTGCGCCACCTGCGACGGATTTTTCTACCGGGGAAAGACCGTAGCCGTAGTGGGAGGGGGCGATTCGGCGTTGGAAGAAGCCGACTACCTGTCCAAGATCTGCGCCAAAGTATACCTGATCGTACGCCGGGATGCCTTCCGCGCCTCGAAAGCCATGCAAGCCCGTGTAAGCTCCAACCCCAAGATCGACATCCTCTGGAACAGCCGCATCGACGAAATCCTCGGCCAGCAAGCCGTCGAAGGCGTCCGAATCAAGAGCAACATAGACGACTCCGCCCGGGAAATCGCCCTGGAAGGCGTATTCGTAGCCATCGGCCATCACCCCTCCACCGAACTTTTCGCCGGCCAACTCGACCTCTCCCCCGAAGGCTACATCCTCACCCAGGCCGGCACCTCGCTCACCAACCTCCCCGGAGTCTTTGCCGCCGGCGACGTCCAGGACAACCGCTACCGCCAGGCCATCACCTCGGCCGGGTCGGGTTGCAAAGCCGCCCTCGATGCCGAAAAATACCTCGCCGAGCTGTAAACTCCGCGAGCCTTATTCAACCGTGCGGCCGGCAGGGAATCCCCTGCCGGCCGCACGCTGTTTTTGCCCGCCTCCGTCCACTTGCGCCACGCAACCGGACATCCCAAGGCTCACAACGGCCCCCAAACGTAGCGCAGTGCCACCACCGCCGCATCGGAAAAACGAACCAGCGAATCTAGACGCACCTTATAGTAAAAATCACCCGCCGACGGGCGGAAATCCATTTCCTCTCCCGGCACATCGCCCCCGGCCGACCATTCCGCCAGGAGCATATCCGTACCCCGGACCACATCCTCACCCATCGGCCCGCAATACCGCCCCGCCTGCCGCGTATCGAGCAGCGCACGACGGACGATCTGCCGGTCGGAAACCTCCTTCCCCACCGCATTGTAACTCCAGCGGAACGTAACCCCGAAATATTCGCATCCCCCCTGCTCGATCTCCAACAGCGTATGCTCCCCGTAGCGGCACAACTCGTAACCCGTCACGGCATTCACCCGCACGAACGAATAATCGGCCGCCGCAAACGGCGTACTGTCCACCAGTATCGGCATCGGGACACCCCGTACACAATCGGAAACATCCACCCGGCTCCCTTCCGCCCCCACGCGCAGATCGACACAACGCTTCCACAGCGAATCCAACGAAACACCATCCTGCGCCGTCCCTTCGGTACGGACCGCATCCCGACAAGCACACAACAGCCCGAGGGCTGCCAAGACAAAGAAGAGCCTATGTTTCATTTTCCGACGATTTTTTTCCGGTGAACCGATTTTTTCCCGTATCAGAAGAACACCACGTGAAAACAGCCGTTTTCGTCGAGCACCTGGGCCACCTTCGGCCGCAAAGCCCGCAAAAACTCCTGCGGATACGACAACGTGCTCTTGGCCACATCGGCCACATTGCCCTTGTCGCTGCAATGCTTCGATACATTCTCCGGGCCAAGGTACTTAATTTTTTGCTCCATAGCAAAAATGATCTCTCCCTTATCCTTTTTTTTATCGGAAAGTTCCTCATACACCGCGATCACCTCCCGCCCCGGCTGGCGGTATTGACACCTCTGATAGAGGACACCCGTCCGCTCGAGATTCTCGAACATCACCCGGGCCTGGTCGTAAGGCGTCCGCGCGGTACTGGTTACCACGATCGTATAATTTCCCGAAGCCTCCCCGGCCTCTTTCAGGATCGAAAGATAAACCGAAGAGAGCGTTCCCTTTCTTACTGACACATTCGCTTTTTTGTCTAAATTCTTCATAATTCTACATCTTTTGATTTCCTACAAATATAATCAAAAAAGAAATAAAAAACAAATTTGCCGACCTTCCCCCGACCACGTATCACCCCCGGGTTCCGTTCAATCAAAAAAAAGCCGGGGTTTTCGCCCCGGCTTTTTTTGTCGAACGGAACCCCTTGGAAAGGGAACCTATTCCAGTTCCTTCATCGCCGCATCCATCTTGGCCACGATCAGATCGTTGCGCAGGTTGCCCAGCGAACCGATGTGCGTATGGTTCAACTTCTTGTCCGGCGTAAAAGTCCCCTCAGCGATCTCGCGGCCCACCTTTTTGTACGCATCGCGGAACGGCATCCCCGAAAGCACCAGACGATTCACCTCCTCCACGCTGAAGATGTAGCGGTAGCGCGGATCGTCCAACAGGTCGCGGCTCACGCGGATATTGGCCAGCATGAAATCGGCCATGTCCAGACAGCTGTTCAACATGGACACCGCCGGGACAAAACACTCCTTGAGCAGTTGCAGGTCGCGCTGATAACCCGAAGGCAGGTTGTTCTGGATCAGGATCAATTCGTTGGGCAGCGCCTGGATGCGGTTGCATTTGGAGCGGATCAACTCGAACACATCGGGATTTTTCTTGTGCGGCATGATGCTCGACCCGGTAGTCAGTTCGTCGGGAAAGGACACGAAACCGAAGTTCTGGCTCATGTACAGGCAGATATCCATCGCCATCTTGGACAGCGTACCCGCCACGGAAGCCATGGCAAAAGCCGAAGTCTTTTCCAGTTTTCCACGGCTCATCTGTGCCGCCACGGAATTGACCTTCATCTGCGAGAAGCCCAGCTCACGCGTAGTTACCTCGCGGTCGATGGGGAACGACGAACCGTACCCGGCCGCCGAACCCAAGGGATTCTGGTCGGCAATGCGGTACGCCGCGTTGAGCAGGTACACGTCGTCCACCAGGCTCTCGGCATACGCCCCGAACCACAACCCGAACGAAGAAGGCATCGCCACCTGAAGATGGGTGTAACCCGGCAGCAGAACATCCTTGTACTGCTCCGAGAGGGCAATAAGCCGATCGAAAAGCGTGCGCACGCCCCGGCGGATATGCAGCAATTCGTCCCGCACATACAGGTGCATGTCGACCAGCACCTGGTCGTTGCGCGAGCGGGCCGTATGGATCTTCTTGCCCGTATCGCCCAAACGCTCGGTGAGCATAAATTCGATCTTGGAGTGTACGTCCTCGAACTCGTCCTCGATCTTGAAACCGCCTTTTTCGATCTCCGCCCCGATGGCGTCCAATTCCCGGAGCACACCCTCGAGTTCCTCGTCGGTCAGCACCCCGATACGGTTCAGCATCACAGCCTGTGCCTTGTTGCCCTGCACGTCGTAGCGCGCCAGCACCTGATCCAGCACGCGGTCGTTCCCGACGGTAAACACATCTATCTTTTGATCGATGGAATATCCCTTGTCCCAGAGTTTCATATTTTTCCTCGTTTTTATCTTTTGTATTTCCTTTTACTGCACCTGGTATCTTCTTTGCCAAAAGAAAGTTGCGCTCGTACTATCATCCCACGAGCAATCGTTCCAGCAGCTGCCCGTACACCCGTATCCCCTGCTCCAATTCGGCCACCTCCACGTATTCGTCCGCCGTATGGGAACGTTCGGAAAGCCCCGGACCTATCTTCAGGCACGGGCACGGCAGTAAAGCCGCATCCGACATCGTCGGCGAGCCGAACGAATCCAAGCCCAACGCACGCCCCGCCTCGACCAAAGGATGGTCCGAAGCAATGGCCCACGCCCTGCGCCGCAACGAGCGCGCCTGCGCGTGCGCACCGATGAGCCCCTGCAAAGTGTCCATGATCTCCTGGTTGGTATAGGCATCGGTGGTGCGTATATCCACCGTGAAGGTGCATTTATCCGGGATCACATTGTGCTGGATACCGGCCTGAACCATCGTAACGGTCATCTTTACCTTTCCCAACGTAGGCGACACCCGCGGAAACTCGTACCTGCGGATCGCCTCGATGTCCTTCACCGCTTTGTAGATCGCGTTGTCCCCCTCCTCGCGCGCCGCATGACCGCTGCGCCCCTGCGCCGTACAATCCACCACGATCAGCGACTTCTCGGCTACCGCCATCCGCATCCCGGTCGGTTCCCCGACGATCGCACAATCGATCGGAGGCAAATGTTCCCACAGTGCCGACACACCATCGGCCCCCGAGCACTCTTCTTCGGCTACCGCAGCCAAAGCCAGGTTGTACCGCAAGCCCTCCCGGGGATAAAAGCGCGCAAAAGCCTCGATCAACCCCACCAACGGAGCGCCCGCATCGTTGCTACCCAGCCCGTACAACCGCCCCTGCTCCAACGAAGCCCGGTACGGATCGCGCGTGTAACCGGCCGCCGGGCGCACCGTATCGTGATGCGAGCACAGCAAAAGCGTAGGGAGTTTCGGGTCGAAATGGCGGTTGAGGGCCCACACGTTGTTCTTGACCCTTTGCGCGGCGATACCCCGTCCCGAAAGGTGGGAGAGGAGATACTCGGCCGTGCCGTCTTCCTGCCGCGAGCAGGACGGTATCTCCACCAGATGAGCCAGATTATCCAAGGCCGTAGCCAAGGCTTTTTCGATCGAGTACTCCATGAGCGCAAAAATAGTGAAAGGCGAGCGCAGCGGCAAACCGGGAAACGAAGTTTTCGGGTTGGACGAATGCCGAGCCGCCTCCTGTTTTATCTAAAAATAGTGAAAGGTGAGCGCAGCGGCAAACCGGGAAACGAAGTTTTCAGGTTGGACGAATGCCGAGAGCGCCTTCCTGTTTTATCTCAGAAAAACATCAGAAATACGTAGGCTTGTCCCGCTCGGCCAAACTGTCGTCGGAAAAGCGGCGGATCTTTTCGTTGAGCCGGCGGAAAAATTCCGGCAGACGCGCCAAAGGCGCGCCCCCCCGCCACAGTTCTCCCGGCACGAACACCGTCAAGGCATGTTCCGTATGGTTACCTATGCGGATCGCATCCTCGTCGGTCAATTCCTCCGGATAGTCGGCCAGCAGCACCAGTTGCACATCCGTCAGGCGAAGGGTGGACAGATCCGGACAAGCGCTGCCGCGAGGAATATCCCCATAGACATTTTCCAGGCGGTTGCGCCGGAGCAACTCGCTGACCAAATTCTGCCCCCCGGCCGCCGTATAGGGTTCCCGGGAGAAAAAGAAAGCCGTGCGCAACGCATCGGCCCCGCGTACCTGATCGGCCAGCAGGGAAAACCCGTATTCGGTCTTGGTAACGACCTTCTCCGCCTCGGCTGCCCGCCCCAGAACGTTTCCGATCCGGCGGAGGTTGTCGTACGCCTGCTCCAGGGTATCGCCTCCTACGGGGATCACCTCGGCCCCTTCCCGATCCAGGCTTTCACTCCGCCGAGGGTCGTAACCCGCCGGAACCAGCACCACATCGGGACGAAATTCCAGCACCTGCTCCACCGGTGCTTCGACATCTATCTTCGGCAACAAGGCATACAACGGGTCGGTGGGGCGTTTCTGCACCGCACATCCGGCCAACATCCTCCCGGCCGAGAGGGCAAACACCGTATCGGTACTCTCGGCACAAAGACTCACTACGATCTTGTCGTTACGCATATCCTATTGTTTTTACGCTCCAAAGGTAGGCATTCCGCCCCGGGGAGAAAAAAAATATCGCTCTCGACGCAAAATTTGTTTGGATGTTTCGTTTTTGTGCGTATCTTTGCAACCGCTATCCAGAGAGGTTCGGTAGTTCAGCTGGTTAGAATACATGCCTGTCACGCATGGGGTCGCGGGTTCGAGTCCCGTCCGGACCGCGAAAAATCCTCCACAAATCCTTGTGGGGGATTTTTCATTTTTACTTCCCTCCGAAGAACCTCTTCTTCTCAAGGAAACCACCGTACATCCCCAAGCGCAAAACAAAAATCCTTACAAAGTTTTCCGCACATCACCCAGGCTTTCACTATTTTTGCGACAAAGCACCCCGGATGAAAACCCTGCATATACTCCTTCCCCTTCTCGCCCTGGCCGCCTGCCAAGGATGCAGGCACCAAAACGGGATAGACCCCCGCTCCATCGAATACAACCTCCGGGCGGAGGAGGTTTTGCAGCGTTTTCTCCACGAGGGGATGCCCGATACTACCGCCTGGGCGCAGGCGGAAACCTTTTCCGATTCTGTGCGCATCCTCTTCCGGGACGTGGTGGACAGTTGCCAGACGTTGCTCGACTCGGCGGTAATGTACTCCCCGCAATCCCACCTCTACTACGCCCGGAAAGCAACCCTCTACCTGTACTGCCTGGACTACGGGAACGCCCTTGTCTGGATGAAAAAAGCCCTCGAAAAAAAGGACCTTCCCTCACTCCGGCTCAGCATCGGGATGCTGCTGCAAAAAATAGGGGACGAATCCCAAGCCCGGACCTGGTACCATCAGGCGGCCGACCGGTACCGCGCGCTCGATACCTTGTCGCAAGCCGACAAGGTAAATTATGCACTGGCCCTGGCCTTGGCCGGAGAAAAAGAACAGGCCCGCAAGGCCATCGACAGCCTGATAAAGGACACCCCGGCGCGGGAACAACTCCTGCGTGCGCTGGAAAATCCACAGGGGACCCTCGACGAGTTCCTCCCCTGACGCCTTCCTTTCGCTCCGCGATCCCGTCTTTCCCTCCATTCCTGCGACCCTGTTTTTCAGCCGAGGCATCCAAAACCCCCAAAGCCCACTCCGGAAGGGCTCCCTCTGCGCTTCTTTTTTCAAAGAAAAGCCGATCTTTCGATAAAATCCTTACTTTTGCTTTCGTCTAACCAATACTAATCTTTTTCAAATTCCATGAAAAGTAAATTTTTAGCAGCGGCACTGCTATGCCTGGCCTTTGCCGTATCTTTCGAATCGCAGGCAAAAGGCCTGAAAAAAGCCTCTCCGGAATCCGCCGGTATGGACTCCGAACGATTGGAAAAAGTGGATCAGCTCATCTACGATGCCATCGACCAGGGCGAAATGCCGGGAGCCGTATTGGCCGTGGTAAGGGACAAAAAACTGGTCTATCTCAAAGCCTACGGCAACAAGAGCGTCTATCCCGACACCGTAGCCATGACCACCAACACGGTCTTCGACCTGGCTTCGTGCAGCAAAGTCGTGGGGACCACCATGTCAATGATGCACCTGCTCGAATCGGGCGGATACCGCTTGTCCGACCCCGTGAGCCAATACATCCCCGGCTTCCAGCCTTACGTCGATCCGGAAACGGGCGAAGAGACCGAGATCCGCATCATCGACCTGCTCACGCACACTTCGGGACTTCCCGGATATGTCTCCGCCGACAAGGTGATCAAAACCTACGGGAAAGCCGACCCCGATTCGCTGATGGCCTACATCTGCACGATGCCGCGCAATTTCAAACCGAAAACCGCGTACAAATACAGCTGCCTGAACTTCATCACCCTGCAAAACGTCCTGCAAAACATCACCGGCGAACTCCTGTGCGACTACGCGCAGCGTAACGTCTTCGACGTCCTGGGGATGGAACACACCACATACCGTCCGAAAGCATCCGGAAAGACGGAGATCATGAAACTGGTCGCCCCCACCACCGTATCGGCCGACGGATCGGTTCTGCTGGGAGAGACCCACGACCCGCTGGCACACCTGCTCAACTTCGACAACTCGGGCAACGCCGGCGTATTCTCCAGTGCGGAAGACCTGGCTGTCCTCTGCGCCGCCCTGCTCAACGGTGGCGAGATCAACGGCCGCCGCGTATTGGGCAAACCGACTGTCGAGGCCATGCTCCGCGAACCGGAAACCACCAAAGGTATCGGACATGCCCTCGGTTGGGTGTCCTACAGCCAGAATACCATGAACCTGCTCGACCCGGAATACACCGTGGGGCATACCGGCTACACCGGCACGCAGATCATCATCGATCCGGTGAACGACGTGGCCATCATCCTGCTCGCCCACCGCGTACACCCGGTCGATAAAGGCAACCTGGCTCCCCTGCGCGGGAAAGTAGCCAACGTGGTAGCCGGATCGATCGTAAAATAACCGGTCGCCCTACGGGCGCGGCCTTGACAGAAGACACCCGCATTTTCCATAAAGGAGGTATCCCTATGAATCGCACCCTGTTTTTTTGGAGCATCGGCCTGTGCTTTTTCCTGGTCCTGGGCCTGGCACTGGGCACGGCGGCCAACGAAGTATCCGACCAGGAGCAAACCCAGGCTGCCCTCGCCGACACACTCCCCATGCCGGCAGTCCCCCACCGGATCGGAAACAAGGTCTTGCGCGAACACATCGAACAGTTCGAGCAGAGACACGGGCAAGATCCGGATCATGCCCAGAGAGGGATTTCGGTATTCTGTCAGTCCTACCACTCGGGGCGGCAGTTGGATTCGTTGCGTTATGACATCACCTATACCGTCATCAACTTTCTGCCAACCTTCCCCTTTATCCTGTGCGACAGCATCCAGGGCAAACCGGTCGTCTTGTTTTTTCCCGACTTCTCCACCTCAGGTCCCGAATTTTACATCCCGGCCGAAGAAAACCTCGAACTGTTGAAAGGACATATCCCCAAGGAAGACTACCGCAGCATCCGCAAACGCTTGCGTGTACAGCGGGAACTGATCCGAAAGGACTATCAAAAGGCACTCCGAAAAGGCGGAAAAGACTCTCCCGCTCCGATGGACGAGGATGATTTCTTGCTCCTGGTCTGTGTTTCGGACTATCCTACCCTCACGCTGGTTTTCGACGGGGAGCAAAACCTGTTGCGCAGTTTCAAAAACTGGTACGATTGATCTTTAACGCTCAGGCGGGCTTTTGCCCGCCTGACTTTTTTCTCTCCAAAGCGCCGCCCGAGGGAAAACCGCATAGAAAGACCCGCCGCCGCGAAAAAAAATCCCGCCGAACATTCGCTTCGGCGGGATTTTCATGTTTTTTTATTCGTCCGTTGTTCCCTCTTCCTGCGGAGGTTCCTCCTGCCGGGGCGAGCGAAGACGCCCGATCCACTGGCTCACCATCCGGTAACCCGACACCGCCGCCTCGATCACTCCGCAAAACGAAGCCACCTTAGCCGAGGCCGCTTCGACCAGATAGTCGAAGTCGAACAACCGGGCCGCCTGGCGGTAATCTTCCTTCAAACGCCCCTCCATACGCTCCAACTGCGTATCCACACGGACCCGCGCCGCCTTCACGTCGGACAGGGTTTTCAACTGTCGGTAGTCAATCCTCTCCATCGCGCTTTCCCTCCGTCGAATATTTCACCTTCGTCGCGTCGTGTACCATCCGCCCCAGCATCCGCACCGCCCGGTCCACGATGAGCCGATCCCGGCGCAGATACACCACCCAGGCTGCCAGCAGGAACACCCCGCCGATGATCAGCAGCGCATAGAGCAGCGAACCGATCCACAAAGCCAACGCCCAGGTAAGGGCCATCGCCAAAAATACCGTAGCGATCCCCGCCAGGACGATGAGCACCGCAACGGCAAAAAGCGTGTTGAACAGCCGGGCCAGGTTGTCGATCAGTGCCAGACGCGCACTGTCGGCACGGCACCAGGCGTAGTCTTTCAGGTCTGCCAGTGTCCGTTCGCTCCAGGTGGAGTCCGTGCGGGCGTCTTCGGAAGTTCTATACCCGTCCATCGGTTATTCCTTGGCGGATTTGGCGGCCTTCCGACTGACCTGATGCGCCGTTTCCTCCAGGCATTCCCCCACGCGTTCGAGGGCTTTTTCCTTTTCCTGACGGATCGTGCGGGCAATCTTCTTGCGCGTGTTTACCCCCGAATCGGGAGCGACCAGCAAGGCCACCGCTGCGCCTACTGCCGCGCCAGCCAAAAATGCGAACAAACTCTGTGCTTTCATCATCATTAGGTTTTAGGTGGGACATTTCCCGGACACACCCGGGGTTCTTTACAAATGTAGGAAATCCTTTTTTAGGATGGACCTCCCCGGAACAAAATATTTGCCCCCCCTTTTTTCTCACTCCCTGCCTATCGTACGCAAAAGATCGTGTACCGCCGCCTCGGGAGTCGGATTTCGCTCCAGAGCCTGGATAAACAGGCTGCCGATGATCGCCCCGCTGCTGTAACGGCACGCCGCCCGGAAAGTCTGCGGGTTGGAAATCCCGAAACCGATCAAACGATGGTTGTCCAACCCCATCGCATCGATCCGGCGGAAATAGTCGAGCTGCTCCGGCGAGAAATCCTCGCGCGTACCCGTAGTGGCTGCCGCCGAGACCATGTAGATAAATCCTCCGCAGTGCTGGTCGATCTGCCGGATCCGCTCGGGAGAAGTCTCCGGGGTGATGAGCATGATCATGGGCAATCCGTACCGATCGCACAAAGGCTTGTAATGCTCCATGTACTCTCCGAAGGGAAGGTCGGGAACGATCAGTGCATCGATCCCCACCTGCTTGCAGCGTTGGAACAAGCGCTCGATCCCGTACTGCATCATCGGGTTCAGATAGCCCATCAGTACTAGGGGAATCTCGCACTGGCTGCGCGCCTGCTCCACCTGATCGAGCAACAAGCCGAGGGTCATCCCGTTGCGCAGGGCCACCGTGCTGCTGTCCTGAATCGTCTTTCCGTCGGCCATCGGATCGGAAAACGGTACGCCCACCTCGATCATGTCCACGCCCGAATCGGCCAGTGCGCGGATGATCTCCACCGTATCGTCCCGATGAGGGAAACCCGCGGTAAAATACACCGAAAGGATATCCTTTCCCTTGTTTTCAAATAGTTTTTCCAGTCTGTTCATCGTCTTGGTATTTTTTATCGTTCTTTCTTGTTTTTCCTGTCCCGTCTATTCTGTCTTTCATTTCTTCCTCCCGGGAGGTCTGCCGATCTCCCGCCTTTCCCCGCACCGTCGCCATGAATTCCCGCAGCGCCGCCACGTCCTTTACCCCCGGAGCCGTCTCGAAACGACTGTTCAGGTCTATCCCCAGGCACGCCGGATGTTCCACCACCCGAGCCAGGCGGGAAGCGTCCCCCGGCCCGAGTCCTCCGGCGAGCAGAAAGGGCAACGTTCCCCGGTATTCCGCGAGGATCTCCCAATCGAAGCGTCGCCCCGTCCCGCCCCGCAAAGGGCTTTTCGTATCGAACAACAAAGCATCGCACACCTCCCGGTAGGCCGCCGCAGCCGACAAATCCTCCCGCGTCGCCACCCCGTAGGCCTTGATCACCCGCAGGCCCGCCCCGCGCAACGCAGCGCATACCGCGGGGGATTCCTCCCCGTGGAGCTGCACCGTATCCAAGGCGTACCTCCGGACGGTCTCGAACACCTCTTCGCACGGCGCATCGACAAACACCCCGACGCGGCACGTCCCTGGCGGCAGATTCCGTACCACCTGCGGATCCAACCCGCCGGCATAGCGGGGAGAGGCCGGGGAAAAGATAAACCCCAGTGCCTGCGGCTCCAGTGCCGCCACCTCCCGGATGTTTTCCGGGTCTTTCAATCCGCAGACTTTAATCCACATGGCGCAAAAAATCCCGCAAGGCTTCTCCCGGGCGGTCTTCCCGCATGAAACGTTCACCGATCAAGAATCCGGCGTATCCGGCCTTTTTCAATTCGGACACCGCCTGCGGGGAGTCGATCCCGCTCTCCGACACGCGCACCTTGTCCGCAGGCAATCCCCCGGCGAGTTGCAGGGACGCGCGGATGTCGGTGCGGAAGGTGCGCAAGTCGCGGTTGTTCACCCCCACCATGTCCACCTCGGGGCACAGGTGGGTCAGTTCCTGCGGGCCATGTACTTCCAAGAGTACCTCCAAGCCCAACTCATGCGCCTGACAAGCCAACTCCCGGCATTGCTGCGGGGAGAGGACCGCCGCGATGAGCAGCACCGCATCGGCTCCCCACGAAGCAGCCTGGTGCAGCTGGTATCCATCGACCGTAAAGTCCTTGCGCAACAGCGGCAGGTCCGTCGCCTTACGCGCCGCCGCCAGATCGCCCGCCCCGCCGGAAAAGAACATCCGGTCGGTGAGCACCGAGCAAGCCGCCGCGCCGGCCGCCGCATACTCGGCCACCGTACGGGCCGCATCGGCTCCCTGACGGATGAACCCCTTGGAGGGCGAACGCCGCTTGAACTCGGCAATGATCCCCACCGGACGGCTCCCCGCCAGGGAGCGCGCCATCGAAACGCGCTCGCGGGCATAGTACAGGCTCTCCCGCAGCCGCTCTACCGACACCGTCTTTTTCTCTACGGCTACCTCGCGCCGTTTTTCCTCCACGATCCGCTTGAGTATATCTTCCATCTCTTTCTGCGTTTTTTTCGTTCAACGATTCAGTTCCACAAAACAACGGAAACGCTCCGCCGCCCGCCCGCTTTCGAGGGATTCCCGCGCCTTGGCCCGTGCCTCCTCCCACGAGAGAGCCGGATCGAGCGTACAGATGGCAAAGGCCGCATTGGCCTGCACACAATCGCTCTGCCCGGGACTCGCCGTGCCTTCGAGCACTGCGTCGAAGATACGGGCGGCCTGTTCGACCGTCTCGCCCCCCCACAGATCGCAAGGGTCGTACATGGGAAATCCCAACTCGCCCGGCGTATAGACGCTTTCCCCCCACGGCGAAGCGACCTTTACATCCGAGGTGAGCGACACTTCGTCGTAGCCGTCCAGCGAATGGACGATCGTGCAGTCGATGCCGTTCTGCTGGCAGATGTAGTGGTACAGGCGGAGCAGCTTGAGGTTGTACACCCCGAGCAACTGATGGCGGGGCATCACCGGATTGACCAGCGGTCCCAGCATGTTGAAAAACGTCCGCACGCCCAGCGCCCGCCGCACGCCGCCCACGCTCTTGAGCGCCGGGCTGAAAAACGGCGCGTGGAGGTAGCACACCCCGCTTCGGTCGAAACTGCGGCGCAGACGGTCGATGTCGTCGGTAAAACGCACCCCGTGCGCTTCGAGGACATTGGAAGCCCCGCTGACCGAACTGGCTCCGTAGTTCCCGTGCTTGATCACGCGGTATCCCGCCCCGGCCACCACGAAACACGTCGCAGTCGATATGTTGAACGTATTTTTTCCGTCGCCGCCCGTGCCGACGATGTCGATGGCCTGCGAAGCGTCCAGGTCGACCGCCACGCGGCGTTCCAGAAGAGCGTCCCGAAATCCGGAAAGTTCCTCGGTAGTGATGCTGCGCATCAGGAACACGGTCATGAAGGCCGAGAGCTGGCAGTCGTTGTACTTCCCGTCGGAAATATTGAGCAATACCTCCCGCGCCTGCGCCCGGGTGAGATTGCGGTGGTCGAACATCTGGTAAAGTATTTCTTTCATGGACTTGTCTGATTTTCTATTGGATTCTTCTGCTTGTCTGTTTGCTTGCCCGTCCGCTTTTTCTTCTATTTCCCTACCGGGTATTTCTCAAGCCAATTTTTCAGGATGAGCCCCCCCTTGGGGGTCAGCACGCTCTCCGGATGGAACTGTACGCCCCGCACGTCGTACCGACGGTGCCGCAAAGCCATCACCTGGCCCATCGGATCGCGTGCCGTTACCTCCAGTTCGGCAGGGAACCCTTCTTCGTCCACCACCCACGAGTGGTAACGCCCGGCCTGGAACTCCCCGCCCAGTCCCTCGAAGATCGGATCGGGAGCCACCACCCGCACCGGGGTGGCCACGCCGTGATAGACATTCTCCAGATTGCGCAGCCGCGCTCCGAAACGTTCCCCGATGGCCTGCTCGCCCAGGCAAATCCCGAGAATGCTCCTGCAGTGGGCATAGCGAGCCAAATATTCGGGAAGAATGCCCGATTCGCACGGCAAGCCCGGACCGGGGGAAACGATGACCCGGGGATATTCTCCGGCTTGTTCGGGCGTGATCTCGTCGTTGCGCCGTACCTCGACCGGATACCCCAACGAACGCACCAGCGAGGCGATATTGTAGGTAAACGAATCGTAATTGTCCAGTATCAGTATCTTTTCCATCTTTGTTGTCTCGTTTTATCATTTGGCATATTCTTCGGCGCGATCGACAGCCGCCATCAGCGCACCGAGTTTGTTGTTGACCTCGGAAAGCTCGCTGCGGGGATCCGAATGCGCCACGATCCCGGCTCCCCCCTGGCAATACAAGCGCTGGCCAAGGGAGAGAAAACTCCGGATGGTGATGGCCTGGTTGAGCGACCCGTCCAGACCGATGTACCCGATGCACCCTCCGTAGAGGCCCCGCGGATGGGGTTCCATCTCGTCGATCAGCTGGATGGCGCGTACCTTCGGCGCTCCGCTGAGCGTCCCGGCAGGAAACGTATCGGCCAGCAGGCGGATCGGATCCGTCCCTTCCGGCACGTGCGCCGACACCCGGGACACCATGTGGATCACGTGCGAATAGAACTGCACCTGGCGGAAAAACTCCACACGCACATCGGTACAGTTGCGTCCCAGGTCGTTGCGCGCCAGATCGACCAGCATCACGTGCTCGGCATTTTCCTTTTCGTCGCTCAGCAGACGGTCGGCCAGCGCGCGGTCGGCTTCGTCGTTTCCCGTGCGGCGGAACGTGCCCGCGATCGGGTCGATGTACGCCCGATCGCCGGATACCCGCAGGTGCGTCTCGGGCGAAGAACCGAAGATGCGCATCGAGCCGAAATCGAAGTAAAACAGGTAAGGCGAAGGGTTGATGCTGCGCAGGGCGCGGTACACATTGAATTCGTCCCCGTAAAACGCCCGGCTGAAACGCCGCGAAGGCACGATCTGGAAAACATCGCCCCGCAGGGTATGGCGAATGCCCCGGCGTACCATCTCCATGTATTGCTCGTCGCTTACACTGGATTCGACCGCACCGGCGGCCTGAAACGGATACTGAGCCACGTTTTGATTGTCCAGCACGGCTTTCAGTTCGTCCATGCGGGAGGTCTGGGAAGGCAGGAGGTTTTCCACGATGGTGAGCGTATTCTTGAAATGGTTCACCACGATCACAAAACGGAACAGCACCTGCACGATGTCCGGAAGATGGGCGAAGTCCCCTTCCGCCGGGCGGATCTTTACCTTCTCAAAATACCGCACCGCATCGTAAGCCGTGTAACCGAAAAAACCGTTGATACCCGTCGGATTGTCCTGCGCCGAAAATTGACGGATGTAGGCGGACAATTCGGCCGGGACGTCCGTATCGTCCTCCACCGGACGCACATCGCGCGTACCGTCGGGATACGTGCGCAGGATGTGCCCTCCCGAGAGGGTAAATGAAGCGATGGGTTCCACCCCGATGAACGAAAAACTGTTCTGGGTGGTGTGGTAGTCCGAACTCTCCAGCAGCACCGACTGGGGATACAGGTCGCGTACCTTCAGGTAAATGCCCACCGGGGTCTGAAGGTCGGCCGGGAGGACCCGATAACGGGTCTGGAATGCATATTCTTTCATGGTTTCTTCTTTTTCTTTCTTTGCGCTCTTTATTTTTTGTTTTCCAAACGGCGACGCTCCCGGATGTAGGTCTCCATGTCCTTGTCCCCGCGTCCCGAAACATTGACCACCACGATGTCCGTCGGGGCGAAATGCATCTGCTCCAACACCGCCAGCGCATGGGCCGACTCCAACGCCGGAATGATCCCCTCGGTACGGGTGAGGCGATAGGCTGCCTCGAGAGCCTGGTCGTCGTCGATGGCTACGACCTCCTCGCGCCCTTCTTCGGCCAGGTAGGCATGCAGCGGTCCTATTCCCGGGTAGTCCAGCCCGGCGGAGATCGAATACGGCTCCAGGATCTGCCCGTCTTCGGTCTGCATCACCAGCGTACGCGCCCCGTGGATGATCCCTTCGCGTCCCAGACGGATCGTCGCCGCGGAACGTCCGCTGTCGATCCCCTCCCCGCCGGCTTCGGCCGCGATGAGCCGCACCGAAGGACTGTTGATGAAATGATAGAAAGCCCCCGCCGCGTTGCTCCCGCCGCCTACGCAGGCGATGACATAATCGGGCTCCTCCCGCCCCTCCTTCTCCAGCAGCTGCCGGCGTATCTCCTGGGAGATGACCGACTGGAAACGCGCCACCATATCGGGATAAGGATGCGGGCCGACCGTCGAACCGATGATGTAATACGTATCCCGAGGATTGCAGCACCAGTCGCGGATGGCCTCGTTGGTGGCATCCTTGAGCGTCTTGTTGCCGCTCTCCACCGAAACGACCTTGGCCCCGAGCATCTCCATCTTTTCGACATTGGGTCTCTGCCGGGCGATGTCCGTAGCCCCCATGTACACCACGCATTCCATGTCCATCAGCGCGCAGACGGTAGCCGCCGCCACGCCATGCTGCCCGGCGCCCGTCTCGGCGATGATGCGGGTCTTGCCCATCCGGCGGGCCAGCAGGATCTGGCCGATGGTGTTGTTGATCTTGTGCGCACCGGTATGGTTGAGGTCTTCGCGCTTGAGGTATATCTTCGCCCCGTAACGCTCGGACAAACGCTTGGCCAGGTACAGGGGCGAAGGACGGCCTACATAGTCCCGCAAGAGCGATTCGAATTCCTGCTGGAACCCCGGGTCGGCCATCTCCCGCAGGTAGGCCCGGCGGAGGTTTTCCACATTGGTGTAAAGCACTTCCGGGATAAACGCTCCCCCGAAACGTCCGTAATATCCCTCGAGAGTTACATCGTACTTTTTCATCTTTTTCTTTCCTTATGTTTTTCGTTGGTTTTTTCCTTGATTTTTCCGCATAAAAAAACGGGCTATCGGTGTGTCCGATAGCCCGTTGATATATTTCCGTCGTTTCTTTCTCTGTCCTATATCTGCAAAGCCTGAGTGCCACACCGTCTCTCCGTCGGTATGCGCCACCACCAAATCATATTTGCAATGTTATGGTTCATTTGCTTCATTTCTTGCGGACAAAGATGAGGATTATTCCGAACCGTTCAAAGAAATTTTTCATTTTTTTTCATCCTCGCATTTCCTCCTGCGGAAAAAAGCCCGACAAAGCCCCTGTCGTCCATTTTCCGGGGAGAAAATGCGCCCGGGAAGCAGCCTCTGCTGCCGCCTCTCGTCGCTACTTGGCGTGATGACGCTCCTTGAGCACCTCGATCACCTCCTGCAAGGTATGCCCCTTGGCCACCAGCAGGACGATGTAATGGTACATCAGGTCGGCGCACTCGTTCAGGAACAGGTCGCGGTTGTCGTCCTTGGCCTCGATGACCACTTCGACCGCCTCCTCGCCTACCTTTTGGGCCACCTTGTTGATGCCCCGGGCGATCAGGCGCGCCGTGTAGGACTCCTTGGGATCGTCGTCCTTGCGGCGGTAAAGGAAGTCCTGAAGGTAAAACAGAAAATCGGCCGGAGTATTCTTCTCGCCCCAGCACGTATCGCTGCCCGTGTGGCAGGTAGGCCCTACGGGAGTCGCCTTGACCAACAGGCTGTCCCGGTCGCAGTCCGAGAGGATGTCCTGCACCAGCAGGAAATGCCCGCTTTCCTCGCCCTTGGTCCACAACCGTCCCCGCGAGCGGCTGAAAAAACAAGCCTTGCCCGTTTCGAGCGTTTTCTGCAGCGACTCGGCATTCATGTATCCCTGCATGAGCACCACCCGCGTGGCCGCATCCTGTACGATCGCCGGGATGAGTCCCTTGGCATCGTACTTCAGATTTTCGATGTCCGCACTTACTTTCATTTCGTCTGTCTTTTTATGTATCGTTTCTTTCCGTATTTTTGGTTTTAACCCCTCTCTCTTTCTGCGTCTGACTGCTCTTTTATTACACATATTGCACACCTGCCTTCCAACTCTTCCCTGCCCGGCAAGCCGACCTCATCCTCCCGTCACAAGCGCACCGGAATGCCCCGCGAGGACAGATACCGTTTCACCTGCCCGATGGTCAGCTGCCCGAAATGGAATACCCCGGCCGCCAAAGCCGCATCGGCGCACCCCTTGTCGAAAGCATCGTGGAACGTCTCCAGCGAGCCAGCCCCGCCCGAAGCGATGACCGGGATGGAGAGCTGCCAGGAAAGCTGCGCCGTCGCCTGACAAGCGAACCCCGCATGGGTCCCGTCGTGATCCATCGAGGTAAACAAGATCTCTCCCGCCCCGCGCTGCTCGGCCTCTCGCGCCCAGGAAAAGAGTTCCAGCGGCGTGCGTTCCCTCCCTCCCTTGACATAGACCGCCCACTGGCCGTCCACGCAATGGGCATCGATGGCCACCACCACGCATTGGCTGCCGAACCGGCGGGCCAGCCGGTCGATGAGCCCCGGATCGGACACCGCCGAAGAGTTGATCGACACCTTGTCCGCCCCGCGGGCCAGCAGCGCCTCCACGTCCTTTTCGCTGGAGATGCCCCCGCCCACCGTAAACGGGATGTCGATGGCCCGCGCCACGCTTTCCACCCAACGGGTCATCGTTCCGCGGCGGTCGGCGCTGGCCGTAATGTCCAGAAACACCAGTTCGTCCGCGCCTTCGGTGCTGTAACGCGAAGCCAGTTCCACAATATCGCCCGCATCGCGCAGCCCGACGAAATTCGTTCCCTTTACCGTGCGCCCGTCCTTGACATCGAGACAGGGTATGATCCTTTTTGCCAGCATCGCTTTATTTTCCGTTTTCGCAAGACACTTCTCCGGAGGCTTCCGCCCGCGTTTGGTAACGCGCCAATACATCCAGGGCGATCCGCCCCTCGTAAATGGCTTTCCCGACGATCACCGAAGGCACACCCGAGCGTTGCAACTGGTCCAGATCGTCCGTGGAGCTCACTCCCCCGGAGGCGATCAGGTGCACCTGCGGAAGGCGTTTGAGGATCTCTCGGTACAGCCCCGTCGAAGGTCCGCCCAGCATCCCGTCGCACGCTATGTCGGTACACATCAGGTATTTCAAAAAAGGAGCGTACTGCTCCGCCAACTGGTAAACCGTCGTATCGGTCACCGTTTTCCATCCGTGGATGCACACCCGCTCGTCTTTGACATCCGCTCCCAGGATGATCCTGCCGCCCCCGTAGCGCTGCAACCACCCGCGCACCCGCGGCACATCGGTTACCGCCAGGCTACCCACGCAGGCCATCGTCGCTCCGGCGGCAAACACCTGCTCGATGTCCCCATCCGTGTGGATGCCTCCGCCGAAATCCACCGCCAGGGTCGTCTCCCGGCAGATGCGCTGCAAGACCGCCAGATTGACCGAACGGCCGGCCCGGGCGCCGTCCAAGTCCACCACGTGCAGACGGGTGAAACCGGCCCGGTCATACCCGCGGGCTATCTCCACCGGATCGTCGCCATAGACCTTGCACGCCGAGTAATCCCCTTGCGTCAGACGGACACAACGCCCGTCGATGATGTCGATAGCCGGAATGATCGTCATTGCTCTCTCCTGTATTTTTCGATGTTCTTCGATAAGAAATTCTCCAGCACCCGCCGTCCTCCCACCGAGGACTTTTCGGGATGGAACTGGCAGCCGAAAAAGTTTTCATGCTCCAGTGCCGCCGCAAAGCGCAGCCCGTACCGGGTGCAAGCCGCCGCCCGGTCGTTTTCGGGCACGTAGTACGAATGGACGAAATACATCCACGCCTCCTCGGGCAGTCCCTCGAAAAGGGGGCCTCGAAGCTCCGAGAGTGTATTCCATCCCATGTGCGGGACTTTCATCCCGGCGGGAAACCTCCGCACCTCCAGCGGAAAGATGCCCAACCCGTCCACCTGGCCTTCCTCGCTGTGGCGGCACATCAGCTGCATGCCCAGGCATATCCCCAAGACCGGCTTCCCGAGTGTCGGGATTACCTCCTTGAGTCCGGTTTCAGCCAGGCGGTGCATCGCCGCCTCGGCCTGCCCCACCCCGGGGAATATCACCCGGTCGGCCCGGCGGATCGTCTTTTCCTCCCGGGTGATGCACACCCGCGCACCGAGACGCTCGAGTGCCGTGGCCACCGAAAAGACATTGCCCGCTCCGTAATCGATAATCGCTACTTCCATCCTTTCCCGTTTTTTCAGATCACCCCTTTGGACGAGGGGATCCCCTGTCCTGCGGTACGGTTTACGGCCATTTTCACTGCGCGGGCAAAGGCCTTGAACACCCCCTCGATCACGTGGTGGGTATTCTCGCCCGAAGCCTTCACGTGCAGGTTGGCCCGCGCCGCCTGCGCGAAGGAATCGAAGAAATGCCGGGTCATCTCCGTCGGAAAATCGCCCACATACTCCCGCGAGAGCGGAACATCCCACTGCAAGGCGTACCGGCCGCCGAAATCCAGCAGAACCTCGGCCCGCGCCTCGTCCATCGGCAAGGCGAAACCGTAACGTTCGATGCCTTTCTTGCTGCCCAACGCCCGGTCGAAACACTCGCCCAGCACGATGCCCGTATCCTCGATCGTATGGTGCTCGTCCACATAAAGATCTCCCTTGACCTCGACCGTGAGATCCACCCCGCCGTGGCGGGCGATCTGCTGGAGCATGTGGTCGAAAAAGCCGATGCCGGTGTCGATCCGCTCCTGCCCGCTCCCGTTGAGGTCCAAACGGACGAACACGTCGGTCTCCGACGTCTTGCGGTGCACCTCGGCGCGGCGCGCGCCGCGGATCACCGCCTGGGCGATCTGCTGCCAACCCTCCACCGCCTCGGCCTGCGGCAGATCGGCCACCTGCTGCGCCTGACCGAGGAAGAAACCCCGAAGGCCCATATTGGCCGCCAACTCCATGTCGCTGCGGCGGTCGCCGATCACGTAGCTGTTCTCGGTGTCCAGGTATTCGTTCAGGTAGCGCTCCACCATGCCCGTGCGGGGTTTGCGGCCGGGCGAATCGTCCTGCGGGAAACTCCGGTCGATGAGCACCTGATCAAACCGCACCCCCTCGCCTTCGAACGTATCCAGCATCAGGCGGTGCGCCGGCCAGAAGGTTTCTTCCGGAAACGCCTCGGTACCCAAGCCATCCTGGTTGGTTACCATCACCAGACGATAATCCGTCTCGGACACGATGCGGGAAAGCGCACCGATCGCCCCCGGGACGAACGACAGTTTGGACAGATCGTCCACCTGCTCGTCCTCCGGTTCACGGATCAACGTCCCGTCGCGGTCGATAAAAAGGATCTTCTTCTTTTCCATCGTATCTGTTTTCGTTTTTTCTCTTTTGCCGGAAGGATCCTTCGGGCCCTCCCGTCCGCGCCTTTCAATCCTCCGGGCAGAAATCGGCGAGCAACTGCTCCAAACGGTCGTTTTGCTCGGGCGTGCCCACCGTGATCCGCAACGCGGAGGGGATCCGCGGCGGAATGTCGCGCACGCGCACCACCACCTTGTTCTCGGTCAGGTAACGGTACAACGAACGGAAATACGGACTGGAAGCCAGCACGAAATTGGCCTGCGAAGGCCACACGCGCTCGAACCAGGGGCAGGCGCGCAACATCGCCTCCAAACGGTCCCGCTGGGCTTTTATCACTTCCATCTTTTCCCGGTAGCCTGACAGGTCGGAGAGCGTTTCGAGTGCCGCGCGCTGGGTGAGCCCGCCCACGTTGTACGGTGCCTTGACCTTGGAGAACACCCCAGCCAGGTACTCGTGCGAAAAACACATTCCCAGGCGCAGGGACGCCATTCCCCACGACTTGGAAAGGGTCTGCAGAATGATCAGATTGGGATATTTCTCCAGCAAACCCACCGCCGAAGGCTCGGTTGAAAAATCGACATACGCCTCATCCACCACCACGAAAGCCGGAAAACGGGCGCAAAACGCTTCGATGTCCGCCAGCGGAACGGGCGTACCCACCGGATTGTTGGGACTGACCACGAACACCGCCTTGGTGCAGGCGTCCGAAACGGCCTCGGCCCCCTTCCAGTCGGGCTGGAAATCGGGCGTGAGGTCCAACCGCCGCACCTCCACCTCATTGATGTGCGCCGCCACCTCGTACATGGAATACCCCGGGGAGAAAACCACGATGTTGTCCTGCCCCGGCCGGCAAAGGCTCCGGATGACGATGTCGATGATCTCGTCGCTGCCGTTGCCCAGCACCATCCGCTCCACCGGCACGCCCTTAAGGGCGGAAAGCGCTTTCTTGAGCGCGCGCTGGTGCGGGTCGGGATAGCGGTTCAGGCCGGTATCGAACGGATTTTCATTGGCATCGAGGAACAGGGCCTGGTCCCCGTCGTATTCGTCGCGCGCACAGGAGTACGGCTCCAGCGCCCGGATATTGGGGCGCACCAGGTGTTCGAGAGGGAAACTCATTTCTTCAACGCATTTAGTCGTATCGTTACCGCCCGGCTGTGCGCATCGAGCTGCTCGGCCTGCGCCATCGTCTGGATGACCGGTCCCAAAGCCTGCAAAGCCGACGGAGTTACTTTCTGGAAGGTGATCTTCTTGACGAACGCATCGACGTTCACCCCGCTGTACGCGCGGGCATAAGCACTGGTGGGCAAAGTATGGTTGGTACCCGAAGCATAGTCCCCGGCGCTCTCCGGCGAATAGTTTCCCAGAAAGACCGAACCGGCATTCTCTACCGCCCGGGCGTATTTCTCGCTCTGCCGCACGCTCAGGATCAAGTGTTCGGGAGCATAGGCGTTGGAAAACTCCAGGCACCGTTCGATGCTCTCCAGGACGATGATTCGGGAGTGCGACAAGGCCTTTTCAGCTATGTCCCTGCGGGGCAACTCGGCCAACTGACGCTCCAGTTCGGCCTGCACCCGCGCGGGAAAATCCTTCCGGTCGGTCAGCAGCACCACCTGGCTGTCCGGACCGTGCTCGGCCTGGGAAAGCAGGTCGGCCGCCACGAAATCGGCCCGCGCCCCTCCATCGGCCACCACCAGCACCTCGGAAGGCCCGGCCGGCATGTCGATGGCCACCCCGAAACGCTGCGCCAGTTGTTTGGCCGCCATCACGTATCCGTTGCCCGGACCGAACAGTTTGTTCACCGCCGGAATGCTTTCCGTACCGAAGGTCATCCCGGCGATGGCCTGGATACCTCCCACGCGGAATACCTTCTCGACCCCGCACAGGCGCGCCGTCCACAGCACCGCAGGATTCACCCGACCGTCCTTGCCGGGAGGGGTACACATCACCACCTCGGGGCAACCGGCGATCGCGGCCGGCACCGCCAGCATGAGCACCGTGGAAAAGAGCGGAGCGCTCCCACCCGGCACGTAGATCCCCACACGGCGGATCGGACGCGCCTGTTGGCGGCACACCACCCCCTGAGGGCTCTTCCAACGCAGCGAGCGGGAAACCTGACGCAGGTGGAAACCCTCGATATTTTCCCGCGCCGTGCGGATAGCCTGCTGGAGCGACGGGGGGACAAGCTCCCGGGCGCGGTCGAATTCCTCGGCGGAGACCGCCAGGTCCGACACCTTCACCCGGTCGAAACGCTCGGTGTAGCGGCGCAGGGCTGCATCGCCCTCCGTGCGCACCTGGTCGAATATCTCCCGGCAGACGGCTTCCAGGGCGGAAGTATCCGTTCTGGGACGTTCGCACAGTTCCTCCCAGCGGGATTCTTCAGGGTAGAAAATCGTTTCCATGGTCATCAACAATACCTCCTTACAGGATCATTTTTTCGATCGGCGCGATCAGGATACCTTCCGCACCGGCCTCTTTCAGTTTTCCGATCACTTCCCAGAACTTTTCCTCGCTCACCACCGAGTGGATCGACACCCAACCTTTTTCCCGCAAGGGGATGATCGTCGGACTCTTCATTCCCGGAAGCAGCGAGCAGATCTTCTCCAGGGACGCTTCCGGCGCATTGAGCAGGATGTACTTGCAGTTGCGGGCGGTAAGCACGGCCTTGATCCGGAAGACCAACTGGTCGAGCAGCGCCTGCTTCTCGGGAGAAAGGTCGGGATTGGCCAACAGGACAGCCTGCGAGTCCAACACCTTGTGTACCTCCTTCAGCCCGTTCTTGAACAGCGTGCTCCCCGAGCTGACAATGTCGAAGATAGCGTGCGCCAAGCCGATGCCCGGAGCGATCTCGACCGAACCGGAGATCTCGTGAATCTCGGCCTGGATGCCTTCCCGTTTCAGAAAATCGGACAGGGTGTTGGGGTACGACGTGGCGATCTTCTTCCCCTGGAAATAGGACAAACCCTCGTAGGGGACATCCCGGGGAACAGCCATCGACACCCGGCAGCGGGAAAAGCCGAGCGGGAGCACCCGCCGGTTGCCGGTGCGTTTTTCGATTTCGGTATTCTCTCCCAGGATGGCGATGTCCGCCACCCCGTCGCGCACGTACTGCGGAATATCGGAATTGCGCAGGTACAGCACTTCCAAGGGGAAGTTCGATGCCTGGGCCATCAGCTGGTCCGCACCGTTGTTGATCGAGATACCGCACTCTTTGAGCAGGTTCAGGGAGTCTTCGTTCAGACGTCCCGACTTTTGGATAGCGATCTTCAGATAAGTCATTTTGCGTTCGTTTAAGATTTCTCCGGTCTTTCCCCGGGCGGCCGACTACGAAAAAACCCGCCACGGAAACCGGCGGGTTGTAGGGTACTTGTCGTATTCGGATACAGCATAACCTTCCTCCTGCCCGGCTTCAGGCGGTGCAATGGTGGACAGGATGCAGGATACCGTATTTCATTGTCTTCATCTAATGCGGGACAAATTTAAGGATTTTTTTCATCCCTCCAAATTTTTTTGGAGAAAATACGAAAAACCCCATCATTCGGTTCAAAAATCCTCACCGGCAAGCCCTCCCCGCAGGATCTGCAAATATTTTTTTGGTCCGCAACGCAAAAAAACTTGTTTGATGAAAAGAAAAACGCGTATATTTGCACCCGCAAGCCCCGATGGTGGAATGGTAGACACGCATGTTTCAGGTACATGTGCCGCAAGGTGTGCTGGTTCGAGTCCGGTTCGGGGCACAGAAAGCCTTCACAGAATACTGTGAAGGCTTTTTTGTATCCTGCATCTTCTGTCCACCTCAACGCTTTTTCACCCCCTCCTTTCCGCAAAACGCACCATAAAAAAGGCGCCCCTCATCTACCGAGGAGCGCCTTTTTATAGCAAGAACGAAAGGCTCAATGCTTGAACAAATGATCGCTCAGGCACTTGAGTACGTCTTTCTTGGCTGCGGTATCGATCAGGATCGAGATATTGTTCCGGCTGCCGCCGTAGGAAATCATCCGCACGGGCTTCCCTTTGAGAGCCGCAAAAATCTCCATGCTGCGGGGATCTTCCACAATGTCGTGCCCCACCACTGAAACGATGGTCTGGTCCTTGTCCACCGACACGATCCCGAATTCGCGCAACTCGGAGACGATCCTCGACAGGTAATTGTCGTCGTCGATGGTCAGCGAAACGGCCACCTCGGAAGTGGTGATCATGTCGATCGGGGTGCGGTAGCGTTCGAATATCTCGAAGATCCGGCGAAGGAAGCCGTAAGCCATCATCATCCGCCCGGACTGGATCTTGATGGCAATGATACCGTCCTTGGCCGCGATGGCTTTCACCCCGCCCTTCCCGTAATCGGAGCAGATGAGCGTGCCGTGCGCCTTGGGATCGAGCGTGTACTTCAACCAAACGGGAACCCCCGCGTTGTGCGCCGGGATGACGCAAAGCGGATGGAGGATCTTGGCACCGAAATACGCCAACTCCTCAGCCTCGGTGTACGAGAGCATCTCCACCGGAGCGGTATTCTCCACCACGCGCGGGTCATTGTCGTGCAGTCCGTCTATGTCGGTCCATATCTGCACTTCGGATGCCTTGATCGCCGCTCCGATGATCGTAGCGGTATAGTCGCTGCCCCCGCGCCGCAGGTTGTCCACCTCGCCCCAGGCGTTCAGACAGATGTACCCCTGAGTGATAAACAGTTCCGTACCCGGATTGGCCTCGAGTTTGGCCTGGAGGTTCTGCGCGATGTAGTACATGTCGGGTTCGCCCAGACGGTCGGTCCGCATGAACGAGAGCGCCGGTACCAGGACACTGCCCACACCGTTTTCCCGCAGGTACATGTGGAACAACTCCGTGGACAGAAGCTCGCCGAAGGACAAGACGGCCTTCTCATCCTGAATGACGAAATAATCGGTCAGGTACCGCTCCAGGGCATCGAATTTCCCTTGAACGAAGTCCCGGGCCTGCTGTTTGGTCTCCTCCTTGCGGTACAATTCCTCGATCACCTCGAGGTACTTCCGGCGCAGTCCGGCTGCTACCTCATGAGCCTGGGAAGCCTTTTCGGCATAGCACAGGTCGCACATCTCCACCAGAGTGTTGGTCGTGCCGGCCATGGCCGAGAGTACGACGATTTTCGGCGCAGGATCGGAGCCGATGATCCGGGCCACTTCGGCCATGCGTTTGGCCGTCCCTACCGACGTGCCGCCAAACTTGTACACTTTCATTTTCTTCGCATCCATTTTCCGGAGTGTTTTGCCGCAAAGTTAAAACAAATAAATAATGTGTGTTCCCCTTTAACTTATTTGTATAATATTTTGTATCTTTGTTGTAAATTAAACAAATCTTATCGCCATGAAATCCATTTCCTCCGTCGTAGAAAGCCTGATCAAGGAAAAACCCTACCTGGAAGAAGCCCTTGCCCAGGATCTTATCAATATTTCCTCGCTGGCGCGCGCTCTGCAGCCCGAGATCGAAGCCGAACTGAAAAAAGAGGTCCGGGAAGGAGCCATCATCATGGCCATCAAACGCATCCACCCCATCCTGCAATTCGAACTGGAAAACAAGATCCGCCAGATCATCCGGGCACTGGGCGACATCACCGTCCGTTCGAACCTGGTGAAATACACCTTCCGCAACTCCTCCACCCTTATCCTGCGCCAAGGACAGCTGCTGGACAAGATCGGCCATGCCAAGGAGATCTTCTACACCTATTCTCAAGGGGTGTACGAAACGACCATCATCCTGTCCAATACGGCCGAAGAATACGTCGAGACGTGTTTCCGGGGGGAACAACTGGTCTCCAAAGCACCGAACCTGGCTTCGATCACCGTCAAACTCCCGGAGGAAAACTCCAACTGCTCCGGCCTGTACTACTACATCTTCAAGAAGATCGCCTGGGAGGGCATCAACCTGCTGGAAGTCGTCTCCACCACCAACGAATTTACCCTGATCGTATCGCAGGACGACATCGACAAAGCCTTCTCGGTGGTCAAACGCCTGAACATCGCCTGAAGCCATGGCCAAAGCCAAAACCGTATACGTGTGCAGCCATTGCGGGATGGAATACCCCAAATGGTACGGGCAGTGCCCCTCGTGCCGCCAGTGGAACACCCTGACCGAAACGACCCTTGCCCCCTCGTCCGACACCCGCCACGCTCCGGCCTGGAGCCTGGGTCAGGACGAAAAAAAACGACAGACCAAACCCCTGAACATCCGCGAAGTGGAATACGCTTCGCAGCGCCGGATCTCGAGCGGCAATGCGGAATTCGACCGGATCCTCGGCGGGGGTGTCGTACCCGGATCGCTCATGCTGCTGGGCGGGGAACCCGGCATCGGCAAATCGACCCTCATGCTCCAACTCGCCCTGCGGGCGCGCGGAGTGCGCACGCTCTACGTCTCGGGCGAAGAATCGGCCGAGCAGATCCGCATGCGCGCCGAACGCATCGGGATCGACAACGAAGAATGCTACATCCTGCCCGAAACCAACACGGATGCCATCTTCTCCCACGCCGCTACGGTCGCTCCGCAACTGGTGGTGATCGACTCGATCCAGACCCTGTACACCCCCCGGGCGGAGGCTTCCGCCGGCAGCGTCGCCCAGATCCGCGAATGCGCAGCCGAACTGCTGCGTTACGCCAAGGAAAGCGGCGTTCCGGTAGTGCTCATCGGCCACATCACCAAGGACGGTTCGCTGGCAGGGCCCAAAATCCTGGAACACATGGTGGATGCCGTATTGCAATTCGAAGGCGACCGCAATCACCTCTACCGCATCGTCCGGGTACAGAAAAACCGCTTCGGCTCCACCGACGAGATCGGCATCTACCGCATGGGCGCCGCCGGGCTGGAAACGGTGGAAAACCCCTCGGCCGCCCTCATCTCGGGACACAACGCCCACCTCTCAGGCAACGCCGTGGCCGTCACCCTGGAAGGAGTACGCCCCATCCTGATCGAAGTACAGGCCTTGGTCTCTTCCGCCGTGTACGGCACCCCGCAGCGCACCGCCACCGGTTTCGACACCCGACGGCTGAACATGCTGCTGGCCGTGCTGGAAAAACGCGCCGGTTTCCGCCTGGCCGCCAAGGACGTCTTCCTGAACATCACCGGCGGACTGCGGGTGGACGACCCAGCCTTCGACCTGGCCGTGGTAGCTGCCGTACTGTCTTCGGATCAGGACATCCCGCTGGGCGAAAAGACCTGCTTTGCCGCCGAAGTAGGACTCTCGGGCGAAATCCGCCCCGTCACCCGCATCGAACAGCGCATCGGCGAAGCGCAACGCCTGGGCTTCGACATCGTCTTCGTCTCGGCTTACAACCAAGTGCGCCCGGCCGCCTGGCCGGCCATTCGGGTCATCCCCATCGAACGCATCGAACAGTTGATCAAATTCTGCTTCGCATAACCCCACCCGGGGAGCCCCCATTCGCCCCGGGGGAAAATGACGTTCTCCCACCCCGGCCGCACAAAGCGACGGTCTCAAAGTATTTCCCGACGGCATTGGTTAATCCCGAGAAATCTTCCACGAGGCCTTTTTACTGATAAAAATCTCGTTTTTCCCCGCACCTCTCACCCACGAGCGCGGGCAAATCCTTATCTTTACCCCCGGATTCATTTCCCAAAACCGAAACATCCCATGCGACTTCTCCCCGTCCTGCTGCTACTGTGGTGGCTACCTGGCACTTCTGAACTTCTCCAGGGAGCGGCCCCGTTGCCTTCCACTGCCCAGGACACCCTCCGCCAGGGTGATCGGCTGAAAGTCGGGCTGGTCCTTTCGGGAGGCGGCGCCAAAGGCTTCGCGCACTTGGGCGCCATCAAGGTGATCGAACGCGCCGGAGTACACATCGACTACATCGGAGGGACCTCCATCGGAGCGATCGTCGGCGGGCTGTACGCCACCGGATGGAGCACCGAACAGATCGACTCGCTGATCCAAGATTTCGACATTCTGGAGATCGTACAAGACAAAACACCGCGCCGCTACCGCCTCTACTACGACAAACAACGAGAAGGACGAGTGGCTTTCCGCCTGGGAATGAACCGTTTCAAACTGCAATTTCCCTCGGCCATCTCGCACGGACAAAACCTGATCAACAAATTCGCCGACTGGACCATCCCCGCCCACACGATCGACAACTTCGACCGCCTTTCTCTCCCCTATTTTGCCAAAGCCACCGACCTGGAGCACGGCACCTCCGTCAAACTGGATCGGGGCTACCTGCCGGAAGCCATGCGCGCCAGCGGCACGTTCCCTTCGCTGCTCACCCCCTTCTCCATCGACTCCACCCTGCTGGTGGACGGCGGCGTGCTGGACAACTATCCTGTGGACCAGATGCGCGCCACAGGGGTCGACATCGTTATCGGCATCAATATCGGTGCCGATCTTTACTCGCCGGAAAAACTCGGGTCGGTCGTCGGCATTCTGGATCAACTCATCAGTTTTCAAACCGTCAAAAATGCCGAAGCCCAACGAGGGAACGTGGACCTGGAGATAAAACCCGACATCGCCGAATTCAACGCAATGAGTTTCAGCGATGCCGACAGCATTTACCAGCGAGGCGTCATCGCTGCCGAACAGCAAATGGAAGCTCTGCAGGCCATCGCCCGCGCCCAACAGGCCTCCGGTATTTCCCCCACACCCCAGCCGAAGATCGTCCCCCGGAACGAGTTCCGCATCGAGGACATCCGGGTATCGGGTTCCCGGGACTACCCGCGGGAATACTTCCTGGGACGCCTGGACAAAGAACTCCCGGGCCTTTTCTCGCTCGAGGACATCCATCGGGCCATCTCCCGCCTGTATGCCACCGGCAACTTCCACAACGTGTATTACCGCCTGCAAAAAGGCTCGCAGACGGACAGCTACCTGCTGGAATTCATCGTCAATGAAAATCCCACCCGGCAATACATCGGCATCGGCTGGACCTACGACCGGCTGTTCGGCACCAACATTCTGCTCAACCTGCGCATTAACAACATCCTGCCCCGCACCATCTTCGAAACCGACGTCATCCTGGGCAAGAGTTCTTCGCTGGGCCTGTCCCTGTTCCGCGACAACGGAAAACGCCCCTCACTGGGCATCAATTTCCGCATGGGACAATTTACCCCCCAGACCTTCTTCACCGATTTCGGTGACGATACCGACCCCGCTCCCATGACTCTGCGCACCGATATTTCCAACGGTTATGTCCAGGCCAACGGATACATACAGACCACCGTCAATCAAAAGTTCACCGCAGGGATCGGCCTGGAATACCTTTACCTGAAGTCCTCCATCGACAACATCCGTATCGCAGGAAAAAGTTCGCTGGATTTCGAAAACACGTATTTCTTCGCCCCGAATCTCTACCTCTCGGCCGATACGCGCGACGACCGTTTTTTTCCCACCCGGGGCTTTTACCTCAATGCGCTGTACAAAGTCCTGCTGACCCCCAATTCCCCGGGCGACCGTTCCCTGGTCGAACCCCCGCGCGGAGACTTTCTCTCGTTCTTCTCCGCCCAAGTGGAACAGTCCATCTCCTTAAGCCGTCACTTCTCCGCCACCGTAGGTGGATATGCCGGACTGGCCTTTTGTGAAAAACTGCCCTTCGCCTACCGCTTTTTCCCTGGAGGAGTACGTGCCGTCATGCCGTTCAACTACGTCTCGTTCTACGGTCTTCCCTTCGTATGGAACAGCGACGAGAGTACCACCGACATCGGCCAGAACAACCTGATCAAAGCCGGGGTCAAACTACAATACTCCCCCGCCCACAACCATTACCTGATCGCTGCCTACAACTACGGCCTGACCAGCACCGAAAAATCCGCCTTCCGGGCCAGCTATCGGACCATCCAGGGAGCCGGCATCGGATACTGTTTCCGCACCCCCTTCGGCAAACTGGAACTCATCGGCACCTATTCTCCGAACAAGACCAGCGGATCGTCCTACTCCCTTTTCTTCTCCACCGGCATGACCTTCTGACGCCAGTGCTTGCCTGCCTCGTCGTTTTTCTCCTTCGCCGCACGAAACCCTGCCCGCTCATGCAGCAGGCTCCTTCGCCAACGGTCGCCGCCCCCTCCCCTGTCTTTGGATAAGACAGAACGCGCCTCGGCAAACCCCACGAGGAAAAACTTCGCTCCACCTCTGCTTTGCACTCGGCTTTCACCATCTTTTCATAAGACAGGATGCGCCTCGGCAACCCCCGCGAGGAAAAACTTCGTTTCCCCTCGCGGCTTTGCCCTCGGCTTTCACTATCTTTGCACAGACCGCGTGCCGCACCTTCTTCGCGACACCCGCGCACCCCGTGGAAAAAACGTTCCGTGAAAAATACCCGCTGCTCTTTTCGGTGAACTCCCCCGCCGACCTGCGCACCCTTGCGGTGGACGTACTGCCCCGACTGGCCGAAGAGTTGCGCAACTATATCATCGATGTCGTTTCGGTCAAACAAGGCCACCTGGGCTCCAACCTGGGGGTGGTGGAACTGGCCATCGCCCTGCATTACGTCTTCGACACCCCACACGACGCCCTCATCTGGGACGTCGGGCATCAGAGCTACCCGCACAAGATCCTCACCGGCCGCCGCGACGCCTTTCTCCATCTGCGCGAACAGGACGGGCTTTCAGGCTTTCCCTCCCGAGCAGAAAGCCCTTACGACGCCTTCGGCACCGGACATAGTTCCACTTCGATCTCTGCGGCCCTGGGCATGGCCCTTGCCGACCAGCTCCAGGGCGACTCCCACACCCAGCACATCGCCGTGATAGGCGATGCTTCGATCGCCTCGGGCATGGCCTTCGAAGCCCTGAACCACGCAGGGAGCACCCAAGCCAACCTGCTGATCGTGCTCAACGACAACGCCATCGGCATCGACCCGGTATCGGGCGCATTGGAAAAACACCTGAGGGATCTCCTGGGAGGGATCGACCTCGACAACTTTTTCCGAACCCTCCACATCACCTACCGGCAGGTATCCGACGGGCACAACATCCCGCAACTGATCGCCGCATTACAACAGGTCAAACACCTCCCCGGCGTAAAACTGCTGCACGTACCCACCATCAAGGGAAAAGGATTTCCCTCGGCCGAAGCCGAACAGATCCTCTACCACTACCCCGGCCACTTCGACCGCACCACCGGTACGCTGAAGAATACCCTTCAGATACGTTATCAGGACATCGTCGGGGAGGAACTCCTGCGCCTGGCCCGCAAGGACGAAACACTCTACGCTCTTACCCCGGCCATGCCTACCTCCAGCGGTCTCTCCTCCCTGCACACTGAATGCCCCTCCAGGGTCATCGACACCGGTATTGCCGAAGCTCACACCTTGACTTTGGCCGCCGGCATGGCTTGCCGGGGGCTTCGACCTTTTGCCGTGGTGTACTCCACCTTTTTGCAGCGCGCCTACGACCAGATCGTCCACGACATCGCCCTGCAAAACCTTCCGGTACGCCTGCTGATAGACCGCGCCGGAATCGTAGGACCCGACGGACCGACCCATCACGGGGTATTCGACCTGTCCTACCTGCTGTCCTTGCCCAACATGACCATCATCGCCCCGGCCAATGGCTGCGAACTGCGCGCCGCCCTGCACTTGGCCGCCCGGTACGATCGCGGCCCCATTGCCATCCGGTATCCGCGCGGAGAGGCCCAGGACGATACTCCGGCGGAGGAAACGATGCCTTTCGGACAAGGGCGCTGCCTCCGCCCGGAGGGAGACATCGCCATGATCTCGGTAGGAGCCATGCTCTCCGTGGCACGCCAGGCGATCGCCCTGCTCCCCGACGAGCAACGCCAGCGGGTGAGCCTGTACGACCTGCGCTTTGTCAAACCGCTCGACGCGTCCCTGCTGCGGGAAGTCTTCACCCGTTCGCAAGCCGTACTGACCCTCGAGGATGGCGTGCGTCAGGGGGGTGCCGGCAGCGCCGTCGCCCTGTGGGCAGCGGACAACGGTTTTCCGCACATCCCGGTACACATTCTCGGGGTACCCGACCGTTTCCTCCCCGTCGGCACCCGGGAGCAACTGCAGGCCGTCTGCGGGATCGATGCCCAAGGCGTTGCCCAAGCCTTGCGCCGGGTACTGGAAAAAACCCCGAGGAAATAACCGGGAAAAAACGTATTTTCGTCCGATCACAAATAACACCGGAAAAAATGAACAAAAGGGGACTGTACCTACTGGGTTGGATCGCCACCCTGCTCTGCCTGTCCGGACAGGCGGGTTTTTCGCAAGTCGTAGTGGACAGCAAAACGGCCGATTTCCTGCGCAACTTCGATCACCAGAAGATCAAACCGGCGCATATCGATACTTCGTACTGGTCGGTAAGCCGCGAACTGCGCTTTGAAACCGCGCTGCACTCGGTCTCGAAAAACTGGTACCAGTCGGACAACCGGAGCAGCCTCCGCCTGAACATGTACTCCCTGATCAACGCCAACTACATCCGCGAATACACCCGTTGGAACAACACCCTGGACCTGCGCCTGGGATTCCTGTGGGAGGATGCCGGCAAACTGGCCGATGAGGCTCGCAACCTGTCGGTCAATCAGAACTACCTGCGGTTGGAGACCGTGTACGGCGTAAAACTGGTCCGGCGTTTCGACTTCGAGGCCAATGCCAAACTCGTTACCCAGATCATGCCGAGCTACGAAAACAATACCGCAAAAGAGTCGAACAAAACCTTCATGGCACCGGGCGTACTGGACATCGGTTTGGGTGCCTCGTACAACTATTCCGCCAAGCGCCTGCCTACGTTCTACATCAGTTTTTATCCGGTGAACAACAACACCACGTTCGTGCTCAACCAACGCCTGGCCGATGCCGGGACTTCCGGGGTTACCCCTGCGGTAAAGGACGACCAGGGCAACATCATCCAGCACGGAAAGCAGTACAAGATGGTATGGGGTGTCCGCACACAGTTCAAGATCAAATACTTCATCCTGGAAAACCAGAAATTTTGGGCGAGCAACGACTTCTCCATCTTCGTGGACTATGCGGAAAATCCCGGCGCCGGACAGATCGACAACAAATTCATCCTCTCCTACGAGATCACCAAAAACATCTCGTTGAGTTACAACATGACCCTTCGCTACTACGACAGCGACCGCATTACCCGCACCGATCCCACCACCGGGCAGAGCGCGCAGTACTACGCCGGGCTGGAAATGATGAACGACATGACGATCAACCTGAAATTTAACTTTTGACCGCCTGCCAAAAAACGCACATTTCCTTAACATAAAACTAAAAAAAGCGTAACTTTGCGCCGGTGTTTCCGCTCTCCCGGCGGAAACTTATTTCACAGACCCTTACTGCTACCAAATATGGAATCGACACCTAAAATTTTTGCTGCGTCCTGCACCATGCCCTTGGCCGAAAAAATAGCCCAGGAATTCGGCACCACACTCGGCCGGGTGGAATTGTCCCGTTTTTCGGACGGAGAATTCCAGCCCTGCTTCGAGGAAACCGTGCGGGGAAAACACGTATATCTGGTTTGCTCCACCACCCCTCCGGCGGACAACCTGATGGAACTGCTCCTGATGATCGACTGCGCCAAACGCGCATCGGCCAGCAAGATCATCGCCGTAATGCCCTACTTCGGATGGGCGCGTCAGGACCGCAAGGACAAACCGCGCGTGCCGATAGGCGCAAAAATGGTCGCCAAGATGCTGGAAACGGCCGGTGCCACCCGCATCGTCACGATGGACCTGCATGCCGACCAGATCCAGGGATTTTTCGAGATCCCGGTAGACCACCTCTACGCCTCGTCCATCTTTGTGGAATACATCAAACAGTTGCAAAAAGACGGCAGCATCCAAAACCTGGCGATCGCTTCCCCCGACATGGGTGGCTCGAAACGTGCCTACTCCTATGCCAAGTACTTCGGCAGCGACGTGGTGATCTGCTACAAACAGCGCAAAAAAGCCAACGTCATCGAGAGCATGACCCTCATCGGCGACGTGGAAGGCAAGGATGTCATCCTGCTGGACGACATGGCCGACACGGCCGGCACGCTGACCAAAGCCTGCGACATCATGGTCGATCGCGGTGCACGCAGCGTCCGGGCCATGGTAACCCATCCCATCCTTTCGGGCAACGCCTACCAGCGCATCGAAGAGTCCAAGATCACCGAACTGATTACTACCGACAGCATTGCGTTAAAAAATTCGTCGGACAAAATAAAAGTGCTATCTTGCGCCCCGCTTATGGCCGAGGCTATTCGGATGATCGAAGACAACGCCTCGATCAGCGCAAATTACGTATTCTAAACACAGAAAACATTTTATTATCAACTAAATATACCTATTTTTATGAAGTCAATTACACTTAAAGGTATCGAGAGAGAAAGCGTGGGCAAGGTAGCCACCAACGCCTTACGTAATGCTGGTCGTGTGCCTTGTGTAATCTACGGCGGTGAAAATCCGGTTCACTTTTCGGTGGATGCCAAGGATCTGAATCCTTTGGTTTACACGGCGGATGCACTTATCGTAGATTTGGAACTCACCTCGGGCAAGACGTTCAAAGCGGCTTTGCAGGATCTGCAATTCCACCCCGTTACGGAGAACATCCTCCACGTGGATTTCGTGCAGCTCTTCGACAACAAGCCTGTCACGATGGTAGTTCCGGTAAAGATCACCGGTCACTCCGAAGGCGTTCGCGCCGGTGGCGTGCTGGCGGTCAATGCCCGCAAACTTCAGGTGCGCGCCCTTCCGGCCAACCTGCCCGACACGATCGAGGTAGACGTTACCCCGCTCAAGATCGGCGAGAAAGCCTTCGTCCGCACACTCCAGAAAGAAAATTACAAAATCTTGGCACCCGACAACTACATCGTAGCCTACGTGCGCACCTCGCGCAACGCTGCCAAGAATGCCGCTGCTGCCGCAGCTGCCGAATAAACCTTTCTCTTCGGGCCAGCCCCGATGCATTCCGCGCGCCGCACGAAAGTGCGGCGCGTTTTTTATCCCCCCCCAAGAAACACAAACACCCACCATCCCTTCCCATATCCACACTTTTCCTTCGGAAGGCTTCCCCCGAAAACCCGTAAAAGCGTATCTTTGTCCCCATGAGCCGCTCCGGAGGGAAAGACCGTTTCCCCTCCTCCCGACTCCGATCACCCATCATCTCAACCCTTTGCCATGAAACCCATCTACAGGTATCTGCTCTTCTTCCTCCTGCTCCTGCCGGCCATCGCCCTTCGGGATTACACCCCGGACAACGAACTGCGCTACATCAGCCTGGTAAACGAAGCCCTGCAAAACGGCACCTGGTTTACCTTCTACGACCACGGCACGGTATATGCCGACAAACCACCCCTGTACTTCTGGTACATCGCCCTGATGCACTTCCTGCTGGGCGCCCACCACATGTGGGCCATAGCCTTGGCCAGCCTCCTGCCGGCTATCGGCATCATCGTCCTGATGGACCGGTGGATGCGGGAAGAATCCGTCCCGTGCGACACCGCCCTGGCCGGGAGCATGCTGATGATCACCGCCATGTACATCGGCACCGCCCTGGTGTTGCGCATGGACATGCTCATGGCGCTCTTTATCCTGCTGGCCTTGCGGGCATTCTACCGCCTCTACCAAGGCAAAGCCTCCCGATCCACCCGCTGGATGATCCCGGTGTACATCTTTCTGGCCATCTTTACCAAAGGCCCGGTCGGATTTCTGATGCCGATGGTCTCCATCGTCGCTTTCCTGGCGATCAAAAAAGACCTCCGACATTTCGGACGCTACTTCGGATGGGGACAATGGGGCGTGCTCATCGGCCTGTGTGTCCTCTGGTTTTCGGCCGTCTATGCCGAAGGCGGCAGTGAATACCTCAACAACATCCTGTTCAAACAAACGGTAGGCCGAGGGGTAAACTCCTTCCACCACGCCGAACCGTTCTACTACTACATAACCCATTTCGCTTACGCGCTGGCCCCCTGGTCGCTGCTCTACCTCGTCTCGTATGTAAAAGGCGTGAAGGCCCGGCTCTGGAAGACCGATCTGGAAAAATTCCTGGTCGCCGTATCGGCCTCGACCTTCATCATGCTGTCGCTGGTAAGCTCCAAACTGGACATCTACCTGGTACCCGCCTACCCGTTCATGGTCTATCTCTCGGCCATCTGGATAGCCCGTACCGGTGCCTCGAAATGGTACTCGGCTGCCGCTGCCCTGCCCTGCCTGGTCTTTGCACTGGCCCTGCCCGCCGTCGCCGTATTGGGTGACAAACTCCCGTTCGGCCTGGGCGAATCCATCCCCACTTACCTCTGCGCAGGCGTGCTGTCCCTATCCGGGATCGCCGCACTGGTACTCATCTTCCGCGCGCGCATGGCCTGTGGCGTAAAGACCGCCACGATCGGATTCCTGGTGGCTGTATTCCTCGGTTCGTGGGCCATCCCCCGGGTCAATCCGCACATCGGATTCGAGTACCTCGGCGCACGTGCCTGCCAGATCGCCCAACAACACGGCATCGAGAGCTTTGCCTACTACAATTTCGACGAAGGCTGGTACATGGACACCTTTACCGGAGAGTCCTTCCACCGGATCCACAACATGGACGAACTCGACTCGCTGGAATCCCTCCCCGAACCCTCGCTGCTGCTGGTCCGCCAGACGGAAGCCCGCCACGACAGCACTTTCACCGCCCACATTCGGGATTGGAAACCCGCCGAGGAAAAAGGCTCGTACCGCCTCTTCGTGATCGAAGGCAAGAAGGAAACCGGCGGGGCTACCCTTCCGCCTCGCTCCGGACAAGAACCCTGAGCCCTCCCCTATCTACCATCTACGCGCAAGGCGGCTGGCAATGTTTTGCTAGCCGCCTTGCGCGTTTACCCGCCCATGCGGAAAACCGGAAAGGAAATTACTCCTCGATCAGCCCCATGCAATACGCCCGGAAGTCCTCCCAGCGGTAGAAGGGAAAACGGTCGGTCTCGATGGGAAGGTGCACCTCCTTTTCATTGAGCAGCACCTTGACCAGGATGTCGTCCTTCGGATCGCCTTTTTTCTTGTGGAAGAACACGATCTGCAGGTTGGCCGCCATGGGCGAAATCTTGAAATCGGCCCAATGCCGGTACAGCGTGTACGGATCGTCCACGCTCACCCCGCAGTTTTCCACCCCCAGCAGCCCGGTGAGCGGAGTGATGTTCGAGTCGTGGGCGAAACGCAGTGTAGCCGCCGTATTGCCGTCGGCGATCGCCCGGTCGGCACTCTCGATGATGTTGCGCAGCAAAGGCTTGTAGCTGTCGATGATCACCCCGTCGGAGCCCTTCGGGTTGGCATCGGCAAAGTAGAACAAGCAGTTGAAACACTGCCAGAGGTCGAAAAGTTCCTCGGGCGTGAACAGATCGTAAAACGAGACGGGCGTCTCCACATTCTGCATGTCGCTGGCCACCCAATAAAAATCCCACATCGTTTCGATCGGATCGACATTCTTGAGCACGAACTCCTCGTCGCTGAACAGCGAAGCGATAAAACGGTCGGTGTGCGTCTGGGCCCGGCGGAATTTCTCGTACTCGATCCTCCAGGGAGCCTTCGGCCCGATGTACTCCTGGGCCTGGGGCGAGCGGTAAGTCAGGTAAGCCATGTACTTCTGGCTCGACTCGTAGGTAATGGCCAAACGCGGATTGAGCTCCTTCAGACGATCGCCGAAGGCCGCCATGCTCATCGCACAGCGCAGGATCACGGACGAGCGCGCCGAGATGGTCCTTCCGTCGGCAAATACCTCGGGATATGCCCCGTACATCCGTTCGGCAATCCCGCGATGCTGCCGGATCCCCAAAGGCGAAAGGTCTCCGGCGTGTCCCTCGGCCTCCTCATAGACGCGACGAAGACGCTGGAGCGCATCCTTCCCCAGGGGGGTCAGCGCCTCGGCTGCCTCGGCCTTCTCCATCAGGGAGAGCACCTCCGTATACTCCGTCTCTTCCAGCAGGAAACGCGATCCGTGCCGACCGAAGTGGCTGATGTAAAACGGCACATAGCCCTTGGGGGGCGGAGTAGCGATGTACTCTTTCGGTGCCGGATAAGCGTAATACACCCCCGCTGTCTTTTCGGGAGTGGCCAACATTTCTTCCTTCGTAGCCTGTCCTGCGAGAGAGAGTCCGCCGAAAAGGGCCACGAAACACAGTGTCAAATACTTCATTCCCATATTTCCTTCGAGATTTCAGTTTTGACAAATTTAGACAAAAAACCACACGGGCTTTCCCCCGGGGAAAATTTCAAGGAAAAAATCCGCCTTACACCCTCGCTGCAGACTACCGGGCGGATTCGCTGCGGGCCGCCTTGCGCGAGATCATGATGTTGCGCAGGTACACCACAAAACCGGTGGATTGCCCCAGGATAAGCACCGGATCGCGGCGGATGATGGCATACGCAATGATCATCCCCGAACCCAGCAGGCTGATGAGCCAGAACGTAGTAGGCAGCAGCGACTCGCCGGCCCGGGCCGAATAGCGCCACTGATAGATAAAACGCAGGGTAAAGGTAAACTGCCCCACCGTCCCGAAAACGATGAGCCACCCCGGGATATTCTCCTGCTGGAAAAGATGCTCGGCCGTTTCCCGCCAATCGACGGCAAACCAACACACGGCCACCACCGGCAGGTACGACACCACCGCCCGCAACACCGCCGGCATGGTATCCCAGGCTTTCTTGGCGCGCAGGTTCCAGATGTAGATGTAATAAGAAATCAACTGACCGGCTATGATGGCAAAATCGTTCCGCAACCATCCGTACACGCACAGCATGAACGAAGCGGCCATGCTCATCTGCCAGAACAGGGTCGGCGAGAGGACTTTCTTGGCCCGTTCCGAGGCGATCCACTGCACCAGCAAGCGGCCCGAAAAGAGGATCTGCGCCGCGATGCCGATCAGAAAGACGAGGTACGGATTCATAAATCGGTGTCTTTCACCTTGTAATTGATGTAGCGGCTCTTCATCCAGCGGTAGGCGAAGCAGTCATTGAAAGGACCGATGAGACGATTCCACATCGTGTACTTCGACTTGCCGGCCGTACGGGGGAAATGCCGGATGGGTACCTGCTTGACCGTGCCGTTCTGCAGGGCGATCAAGGCCGGGACAAACCGGTGCAGACCGGTGAACAACGGCATCCGCTTGGCATTTTCGGTACGGATCAACTTCAACGGGCAACCCGTATCCTTGGCATCGTCGCCGGTCATCATCCGGCGGAAAGCATTGCCGATCTTCGACTGGATGCGCTTGGCCAGGGTGTCCTTGCGGTTGGCGCGGATACCGGTTACCAACGTGTATTGGTCGGCGTATTCGGCCAGGAGATTGAAATCCTCCGGAGTGGTCTGCAGGTCGGCGTCGATGTAGCCCACGTAGGTCGACTGGGCATAGTCGATCCCCGCCTTCATCGCAGCCGAATTGCCGCAATTTTTCTCGAAGCAGAGATAAAACATATCCGGATTGCGCCCGCAAATATCCCGGATCATTTCGGTCGATCCGTCGGTGGAGCCGTCGTCCACGAAAAGGATGCACGAAACCAGTTTCGCCGTAGCGAGGTATTTCTTCAGTTCCTCTTCGAGCCGTTGCATGTTGTCCCGCTCGTTGAACACGGGCACGATCACGGTCATGAAATAATCCTGGGTCTTGTTCATTGGGCCATAAAGTTTAGACGCTGACAAAGGTACGTTTTTTTTTGCATCCCCGCATCCCGCCCACAGACGGTTTTCCCGCCATCGGCCTCCCTTCCCCACAGAAAATCGTCCCAAAGGACCCTTTCTCCGAAAAAAAGACGAGAAAAACACGCAAAAGCCCCGTTCTCCCGCGCTTCTTTCCTTAGGAAAGCACCTTCCGGATCGCCTCCACCGCCGCATCGATCTCCTGCGAAGTATTGAACCGGCCTATCGACACACGCAGCGACGGACACCCCGCCATCGGGTCCTGCGGCCCGTACAACTGTCCCAACACCGCCGAAGGCTCCAGCGCCCCGGCCATGCACGCGCTGCCGGCCGAGACCTGCACCCCGGCCATATCCAGGGAGAGCAGCACGATCGAAGCATCTTTTTTCACCGGAAGAGTAATGTTGACCACCCCCGGAAGGACCTCGCTTCCACCCTGGCGGCACAAACCGTTGAAGCGAACCCCCGGCATCGTCTCCAGTCCCCGCACCAGCCGATCCCGCAAACGGGACACCTCCGCCGCATCCTGCTGCATGCGTTCCGCAGCGATCCGCAGCGCGCAGCACATCCCGGCGATCCCCGCCACGTTTTCCGTCCCGGAGCGCATCCCTCGCTCCTGCCCCCCTCCGAGGATCCAGGCGGGAAGGCTTCCCTCCTGCCGGATGTAGAGCAAACCCACGCCCTTGGGACCATGGAACTTGTGCGCCGAAGCCGAAAGGAAATCCACCGGCAATTTCTCCAGATCGAGCGCCACCCTTCCGACCGTCTGCACCGCATCCGTATGGTACAACGCCCCATAGCGATGACAAAGCTCCCCGATGGCGCAAAGGTCGTACAGGTTGCCCGTCTCGTTGTTGGCGTGCATCAGGCTGACCAGCGTAGGTGTATCCTCCCCGCAGGAGAGGATGCGTTCGAGTTCGTCCATACGCAGACGGCCGTCCGACTCCAGTCCCACGTATTCCACCCGGACAGGATGGGGGGTATCCGCCCCGTTCTCCTGTTCGATGGCCTCCAGGGTACGCGTTATCGCATGGTGTTCCGCCCGGCAGGACACGATGCGCCGGATGCCCTTGTGAACCGCCCCCCGCAGGACCGTATTGTCGCTTTCCGTTCCCCCGGAGGTAAAAAACACCTGGGAGCCTCGCGCACCGAGCAGCGCCGCAATCTCCCGGCGGGAGGTCTCGACCACAACCTTGGCGTCGCGCCCGGCCGTATGGGTGGACGAGGGGTTGGCAAAGGTATCGTAGAGCACTTGCCCCATGGTGAGGATCACTTCAGGCAAGGGGCGGGTGGTGGCGGCATTGTCCAGATAAATGGGCTGCGGGCCCTGGTGGGGTTTGTCCATGATCGTTGCAAGAATGTTTCCGAGAGGCAAAGTTCCGGGATTTCCTCCGGATTGCACAAGAATTTTGTTTTTTTATTTGTTTTCAGCAGAAGTATTTATAACTTTGCGCTCTCCGTGCAAGACCCTGCCCTTGCCGGTTTCGCCCACGGGAAACGAAAGGCCCGACCAACCTTCCGAGCCCAGGCAAGACATTGAGTATCCGAAATAAAAAGAATTCGAAAATACGATGAAAAAAGGTATCCATCCCGAAAATTACAGACTTTGCGCATTCCGCGACATGTCCAACGGAGAAACGTTCATCACTCACTCCACCGCCGACACCAAAGATACGGTAGAAATCGACGGAGTAACTTACCCGCTGGTAAAGCTGGAAATCTCCGCCGCTTCGCACCCCTTCTACACCGGCAAGGTGAAACTGGTCGATACGGCCGGTCGTGTGGACAAGTTCCGCAAGAAATACGGCGTGAAGTAATCTTCCGCAAAGTACATCCCCCCCACTCGATGGAACTCCTGCCCGCACACCCCGCGGACTAACGAGCCGCCTCCCGAGCGCGAAGCCGGAACAAGGCATCCAGACGGTCGGCCTCGCGTTCCTTTTCCGGAAAATCCACCGCCGTCACCACCATATCGGCCCGTTCCGCCCGCTGAAGATCGGACATCTGCCGCTCCATCCGCGCCAAAACCTGCTCGCGGGACAAACCATCGCGCGCCATCGTACGCTCGATACGCACCTGCTGCGGAATACACACCGCCACCGTCGTATCGCACCGACGGTCGCCACCGGACTCGAAAAGGATCGCCGACTCGAACACCGCATACGGCCCCTGGGCGCACAAACGCCAGTGCTCAAAATCCCTGTACACCGCCGGATGCACCAAGGCATCGAGCCGGGCCAGAAGCCCCGCATCGGCAAAAACCTTCCCGGCCACATACCCACGATCCAAACATCCCTGCACATAGGCACGCTCGCCGAGCAAAGCCCGGATACCCGCCATCAGGACCGGATCGGAATCCATCAGTTCCTTGGCTCGCACATCGGCCGAATACACCGCCGCACCGCGCCGGGCCAGCATCGCCGCCAGCGTGCTTTTCCCCGAGCCGATCCCGCCGGTAAGCCCTACGGTATAGAGAGGATGCTTCATCGCATTTTCAAGATCAACGTTTCCGATAGATATACTGCACCCTTTCGGGTTCCAAAGTCACTTTGCCGGCAAAGGCCGGAGCAGCCGTCACCTTGGGATACACGTACCGCGAATCGGGATCGGTGTGGGACAGATCGACCGTCACCCGGAAATTCTTTTCCTCGATCCGCGCATAATCCTCCACCGCCACCCGGTAACGGAGCGTCACCTTCGAAGGGAAAAACTTCGCCGACCATCCCGCCGGGGCACCCACGGCCCGCACCGGAACGCGGATCGTCCCTTCCGTATAGGGTTTTACCGTCAAGGACACGGCCACCCGCGGAGGTTCTACCCGCACCTTGCGCAAACCGGAAGGCAGCTCGACAGTCACCGAATCCGTCAGGGAAACGGACAGATTGCGATACGTCCGCTCGGGCAAAACGATCCGGTCCAAAGTCTCCAACTCCTCCGGCGTGCCGAAAACTTTCACCTGTGCCGGTTGGATCATCACCGGATCGAACATCCCATACCCCGGACGAAAGTCGGTCCGCACCCCGGCCAATTCGATCGGGACGGTCTTGACCACCTCATCGCCCATGTTCAGGTAGATCGTATCGGCGTCGATCTGCTCGACACGGTCGGTAGACAAAACCGCTTGGGCGATCAGTTCGGGATGCTTGGCCGGCACCCAGAAATGACGCCCGTGGGCACTTTCCAGCACCTTGGTCAGATCGACCTCCAGCTGCCGCGAACCGACAGCATAGCTGAGCATGTTGAACCCGTTCATCTGTACCGCGATACCGATCTTCTGCGTCGAAAGTTCCCGCGACGAATATCCCGCCGGGGTATTCGTATAGACGGGCGAAACGGTAGCGGACATCACGTAGCCGTTTTCCACCTGTTTCAAAAACCAAATGACCAGGATCCCGACAAAAATAGCCAGCAACACCACCAGCGAGCGGTTGTGCCGTACCTTGACATTGAATATGCGGCGAAGTTCCCCCTTGATATCCGGATCCTGCGACGGATCCTCCCCGGGGGATTTCGGCCGGGAGTGTTCCTGTTCCATACCACGAAAATAAACAAACAAGGGGGAAACAACAAAAATAACAAGCATACAATAACATTTCCCGGGACAATTGCTATCTTTGTTCAATAAACACCCGCCGGGTTTTCCGGCGAATTTCCCGATGCTGACAGAAAAGCTGCCGGGAAACCATCATACGCAAAACACTGAAACAAAAAAATCTGACAAGCACATGGACAATTCTTCCGTCTTCTCCCACGGCATAAAAACAGGCATCATCGCCGGGGTGGCCGCCATTCTGGTAACGCTTTTGGCTTACGTACTGAACATCAACATGCTCGGTTGGGGTTTCATGGGGATGAGCTACCTGATCCTTATCGGAGTGATGATCTACGGACTGCTGGGCTTCCGCAAAGCCAACGGCGGCTATATGGCTTTCGCCCAAGGCCTCCTCATTGTCCTGACAGCCGGGATGATCTGTGCGGTGATCAACTACTTCTTCGGTTTGCTCTACTACAACGTCATCAACCCCGGATTTGAACAGGAAGTCATCGAAAACTCCCTGGCCGCCTACGAAAAGGTGGGCATCACCGTAACCGACGAGGTAGAAGAACTCATCCGCTCCAATGCCGAAGCCAGCACGCATTTCTCCTGGAGATATTTTTCGTATGCCATCGTATTGGCACTATTCGTTTGGACGATCCTGAGTCTTATCCTCGGGGCGATCTTTTCCAAGAAAGACCCCAACGACATCCTGTAAACCCGAAATCATCCAACCCATATATACCCGTCCGAAATGGAAAAAAGAATGTCTGTCGGCCAGTACGCTTTCTACTACGGAGTAACCACGGGCTTTGCCCTGGCGCTTATCTCGCTGCTGAGCTACGTGCCCATGCTGGGAACGATCGCATGGCTGCTGCGCCTGCTCGCCCTGGTATTCCTCACCATGTACTTCGTGCGGCGTTACCGCGACCAGTTCAACGGCGGGACACTCACCTCGGGCGAAGGCTTCCTGCTCACCTTCCTGATGTTCCTCTACATCGGCATCATCGCCGCCTTGTACTCCGGAGCACAGATCGCCCTGATGGCCGCAAAGGACTCGCAGGAGCTCTTCCTGCTGCTGCAGCAGACCTACGAAGATGCCGGGATCGACATCCCCGACCAGACCATCCGCGATGTGATCAAGATCGTACCCTATGTCGTCGGTATTTTTTACATCCTCGGACACCTGGTCGTCGGAGCGATCTTCGGCGCGATTTACTCCTCGTCCTTCCGACGGGATGCCCCCTATCCTCCCGAAGGACAACCCATGAACTGATCCGCTCCCGGGAACGATTCCCGGGGACAGCAACCGAAAAAAGAAAGGGACACCGAACATGCAAATATCGATCGTCATCCCGCTGTACAACGAACAGGAATCCCTGCGCGAACTCAACGACTGGATTCGCCGGGTGATGACCCGCGAAGGCTTCACCTACGAAGCCATCTATGTGGACGACGGCTCCACCGACGGCTCGTGGCAGACCATCGAAGCGATGGCCGCCAGCGATCCGGCCGTACATGGCGTCAAACTGCGGGGCAACCAAGGCAAATCCCTGGCCCTGCGCGCCGGATTCCGCGCAGCGGAAGGCGAAGTGGTCTTCACGATGGACGCAGACCTGCAGGATTCGCCGGACGAACTGCCCCAGATGTACCGCATGATCACCCAGGAAGGCTACGACCTGGTCTCCGGTTGGAAAAAGAAACGCTACGACCCGCTTTCGAAGACCCTCCCGACCAAACTGTACAACTGGGTTGCCCGGCGGGCTACCGGCCTTACCCTGCACGATTTCAACTGCGGACTGAAAGCCTACCGCCGCGATGTGGTCAAATCCATCGACCTCTACGGCGAAATGCACCGCAACATCCCGATGTTGGCTCAGGAAGCCGGATTTTCCCGCATCGGGGAAAAGATCGTCCATCACCAGGCACGCAAGTACGGCCATTCCAAGTTCGGCTTGAACCGCTTTATCAACGGTTTCCTGGACATGATCTCCATGGTGGTGCTCCGCCGGTTCGGCCGCCAGCCGATGCACTTTTTCGGTACGCTGGGCTTTCTGATGTTCGTCGTCGGGTTTTTCAGCGCCGCATACGTGGGCTTTTCCAAACTCTGGCTGCTCTACCACGGACAAAAAACCATCCTGGTGACCGACAACCCCTGGTTTTACATCACCTTGACGATGATGATCCTGGGCGTACAATTCCTGATGGCAGGATTCATCGGCGAGATGATGGTCAAAGGCCGCAGCCGCGTCCCGGACTTCTACCTGGACCGCACGCTGGGCAAGGACGAACAACTGAAAAAAGGTTGAGCGAGTCCTTTTCAGCTCCTCGCCACAAATCCTATCCTCACCGAAAAACAGGAACCGACCTCATACACGAACACAACCAAAAACTTTCACGATATGGAACTGAAAGAGTTAGCGTTGGAGCGAGCCAAGACGTGGCTTTCCGACCAATACGACGAGCAGACACGCCAACAGGTTCAGCAAATGATAGACCAAGGATCCGACGAACTGGTCGATGCCTTCTACAAGGACCTCGAATTCGGCACCGGCGGCATGCGCGGCATCATGGGTGTAGGCACCAACCGCATGAACCGTTACACCATCGGCGCCGCCACCCAGGGATTGGCCGACTACCTGAAGGAACAGTTCCCCGGGAAACCGATCTCGGTGGTGATCGGCTGCGACGTCCGCCACAATTCCGACACCTTCTCCCGGATGTGCGCCGAAGTCCTCTCGGCCAACGGCATCAAAGCCTATCTGTTCGACGGCTTCCGCCCCACACCGGAGATCTCCTTCGCCATCCGTTACCTGCACGCCCAGAGCGGCATCATCATCACCGCCTCCCACAACCCGCCCAAATACAACGGGTACAAAGCCTACTGGGACGACGGCTCACAGGTAGTCCCCCCGCACGACACCGGCATCATCGACCGTGTGGCCAAAGTGCACGTGGGCGACATCCGCTTTACGCCCAATGAACGGCTCATCGAAACCATCGGGTCGGAGGTAGACCGCGCATTCGTCGAAGCCGCCGTCGAGCATGGCAGTTGCGACACCACGGGACGTGAGGACTTCAAACTGGTATATACCCCCATCCACGGGACTTCGTTCCGGGCAATGATTCCCGCACTGGACCGCGCCGGTTTCCACTACGTAACCGTCGAGGAACAAATGGTCCCCTCGGGCGATTTCCCCACCGTCCAGTCCCCCAACCCGGAAAATCCCGAAGCCTTGAAGATGGCCACCGACCTGGCCATCCGGGAAAATGCCGACATGGTGGTAGGCACCGACCCGGACGCCGACCGCATCGGCATCGCGGTGCGCAATCTGCACGGAGAACTCGAACTGCTCAACGGCAACCAGACCAACACCGTACTCATCTCCTACCTCCTGGAGCGCTGGCGCAAACAAGGCCGGCTCAACGGAAAACAGTTCATCGGCTCGACCATCGTCACCTCGGACATCTTCTACAAGATCGCCGACCTGTACGGAGTAAAGTGCAAAGCCGGGCTGACGGGCTTCAAGTGGATTGCCGACATGATCCGCCGTGCCGAAGGCCAGGAAGAATTCGTCGGAGGCGGCGAAGAGAGCTTCGGCTTCATGGTGGGCGATTTCGTGCGCGACAAGGACTCCATCACCACGACCATCCTGGCCTGTGAAATAGCGGCCGTAGCCAAAGCCAACGGATCGTCCTTTTTCCAGGAACTGCTCAAGATCTACCAAAAGACCGGCATGTACCGCGAAAGTCTGGTGAACATCGTCCGCGAAGGCGTTTCGGGTGCCCAGCAGATCAAAGCCATGATGGACACCTTGCGGGAAAACCCGCTCAAGACCATCGACGGCTCGCCCGTAGTGCGCATCGACGATTACAAGACTTCCGTCTCGAAGGACCTTACCACCGGTACGCAGACTCCCATCCAGATTCCCAAATCGGACGTGCTGATCTACTACACGGCCGATGGAGCCAAGATCGCCGCGCGTCCCTCGGGTACCGAGCCGAAGATCAAGTTTTATTTCAGTGTCAACGCACCGCTGCCCTCTCTCGAGCAGTACGAACAGGTGTGGAAGGCTCTGGGAGAAAAACTCCAACGCATCGAGAAGGAAATGGACTTCTGACCAATCCTCTCGTGCTCCCTTGATTCGAGAAGCGTGTAAGCGCAAAGCGGGGCGGTCTTTCGACCGCCCCGCTTTGCGCTTACACGCTTCTCTCCCGGTTTTTACACCGGCGCTCATATGTTGTAATCGTTGACCGCCAAACGGCGCGGTATCGTGCGCTTGAGGTACAGTTTGGTGCCCACCGGCGGCTGAACTCCCGCCTTGATCCGGTTTTTGGCATAGAGCGACTCGACCGTCATCCCCAGTTTCTGTGCGATCGAATACATCGTATCACCCTCCGCCACCGTATAGAAAGGCTCCGCCCCGGACGTTTTTTTCTTCACCAGGAAAATATACTGCCCCGGTATGAGCTGCGAGTCGTAGCGCAATTCGTTGTAGTCCAAAATCTTCTTCAACGGCACATCGAACCGCTGCGCAATATCCCAGGGCGTATCGCCCGGGAAAGCCACCACGTACAGCATCCCTTTGTTCGCATGGCGGTACATCGCATCGCGTTCGGCCGAGAAGGAAGAAACCGCCCCTCCGCGCGCCGTATCCGCCGAAGCCACCAACCCCTGTTCAGCCCCTTGAAGGTCGAGCTCGTGCAGGGAATAGTTCTCGATAATCCGGATCAGTTTTTCGGCATACAGCGGATCGGTCGCATAACCGGCTGCCTTCAGCCCCTTGGCCCAAGCGCGATAATCGGTCGGATCCAGGCTGTAGAGCGAAGCATACCGGTCACGCTTGAGAAACGCCGAATGGTCGCGGTAGGAATCCTCCACCTGCTCGTATTTGCGGAAACACTCGTTGCGCCTATCGTCGTCCTTGCGCACGCTTTTCCCGGTCCAGTTCTCCGCACACTTGATCCCGAAATGATTGTTGGCCTCCACCGCCAGGAAACTCGTCCCGGCCGCCGACTCCAACAGCCCCTGCGCCATGATGATGCTGGCCGGAATACGCTCCGAACGCATCTGGCGGATCGCTATGTCCTTGTACTTTTCGATATAGTCCCGATAGACCTGCGAGGTGTTCTGTCCCTGGAGCCCCAAAAGAGAGGCCATAACCAGGAAAAAAGAGAAAAATCCTTTCATGCCCAAAATCTTCATCAAGTTCCTAACAACCGCTCATATACCGGTCGGATTTCTGGTAGGAATCCTTCCGGTCGAAAGCCTTGCCCTGGAAAAGGAGCAGCCACACGAAGCCCACCGAAACGGCCGCATCGGCCACATTGAACACCGCCGGGAAAAACACGAAAGGCTCTCCCCCCCAGATGGGCAACCACTGCGGCAGAACCCCCTGCCAGAAATGGAAATAAAACATATCGACCACCTTCCCGTGTAACAGCGGCGCATACCCGCCCCCCTCGGGCAGGAAAGTAGCCACGCCGACCGCCGGATCGTTGAAGACAAGCCCGTAAAACATCGAATCGATGATGTTTCCCACCGCTCCGGCAAAGATGAGCGTGAGCGGGATCACCAAAGTCGCCGAAGCATGACGACGCGTCAGGTTTCGGATCAGCCACAACAGCAGCACCGACACCACGATGCGGAACAGGGTGAGCAACAGCTTGCCCGCCTCGCCTCCGAATTCCATCCCGAAAGCCATCCCGGGATTTTCGACAAAATGCAGGTCAAACCACGAAGTAACCGGGATCTTCTCTCCCAGATACATATGGGTCTTCACCCAAAACTTGAGCGCCTGGTCGGCCACCAGGACGAGAAAACTGATCAGAAATACTTTTTTCAACGGTTACGGCGTTATTATCTTCCTTCGTATTGTCCCAAAATAAGGATACACGAATGCATTATCCGACAAAGCTATAAAAGATTTCCCAAACAGGGGCATTCCTCCCGTTTTTTTTGCCCTGTCCCCGCCCCTTCCTTTCACAATCCTCGCCGATCCGCCGCCTCTCCACAAAACAACCTGTACCCATCGTCACTACGGTTGAAAAGTTTATTTTTCACCCTTGCCGAAGCCTTTTCCTTTCCCTACCTTTGTTCGACCCCCTTCTCCCGAAAGAAAACCAAAACGCCTCCCCTCACCATGAAACGACCTCCCTTGAAAGTAAATACATCCCGGTTGAAGTTCAAATACTACCACGAGCCCAACCTGTATCAGTCCACCCTGCTGGTCTTCTCGATCGTGGTGCTGATCTGCCTTTTGGCCAACACCGTCCTCACTCTGCCCCCCGAGGTATCCAAGATCATCCACATCTACGACAACACCCTCTGTTTTTTCCTCCTGGCCGAATTTTTCATCCGTTTCTTCCAGGCGAAAAACAAATGGACTTTCATGCGCTACGGATGGATGGACCTCTTGTCCAGCCTGCCGGCCTTCGGTACGGGCTACATCGGAGACATCACCCGCCTGGGACGTATCCTGCGCATGGTACGGATCTATTACACCGCCCGCTATGCCATCCGCCAACTCAAGCAAAACCCCAGCGAAGGCGTCTTTCTGCTCATCTACGGCACCATCCTTTCGCTCTTGATGGCTTCCAGCATGGCCATTCTGTTGGTGGAAACCTCCCCGCAGAGCAACATCCTCACCGCATCCGATTCGCTGTGGTGGTCCATCACCACCATTACCACCGTAGGCTACGGGGACTTGTACCCGGTTACCGAAGCCGGCCGCATCGTCGGCGCAGTGCTGATGGTCTGCGGTATCGTCGTGATCGGCGCTATCTCGGCCTCCATCTCCACCTGGGTTTTGAAAAAACGCTCTTGACCCCGCAAAAAAACGGACGCCGGTTCCCCGGAGCGAAAATATCCCGCATTTTTGAGCAGGAAACCCCGCAGATTGACTAATTTTGCACCGTAAAATCCAATCTTAACACATCGATGTTCAGAACGCATACCTGCGGCGAATTGTCGGCCGCCAACCAAGGACAAAAAGTTACCCTGGCAGGTTGGGTGCAGCACCTGCGCGACCTGGGACAGATGGTATTCATCGACCTGCGCGACCGCTACGGCATCACCCAGTTGGCTTTCAACGAAAAGTCGGCTCCCGGACTGCTGGAAGCCGCCAAGAAACTGGGCCGGGAATACGTCATACAAGCCGAAGGTACGGTCATCGAACGCGCCTCGAAAAACCCGAACAATCCCACCGGCGAGGTAGAACTGATGGTCGAACGCCTCGAGGTGCTCAACACCAGCGACCTGCCTCCCTTTACCATCGAGGACGAATCGGACGGCGGCGAAGACCTGCGGATGCGTTACCGCTACCTCGACATCCGGCGCAATCCGGTCAAGAACAACCTGCTGCTGCGCGCCCAGGTAACGATGGCCGTGCGCAAATACCTCACCCAGCAGGGCTTCGTGGACATCGAAACCCCCTATCTGATCAAATCCACGCCCGAAGGAGCCCGCGATTTCGTGGTACCTTCCCGGATGAATCCCGGCGAATTCTACGCCCTGCCCCAGTCGCCCCAGACCTTCAAACAACTGCTGATGGTGGCCGGGATGGACAAGTACTACCAGATCGTACGCTGCTTCCGCGATGAAGACCTCCGGGCCGACCGCCAGCCGGAATTCACCCAAGTGGACTGCGAAATGTCTTTCGTGGAACAGGAAGACATCCTCAACACCTTCGAAGGGCTGTTCAAATACCTGCTCAAGGAGATCCGCGGCATCGAGATCGACCGCGTTCCCCGCATCACCTACGCCGAAGCCATGCGCAACTACGGATCGGACAAGCCGGACATCCGTTTCGACATGCGCTTCCACGAGTTGAACCAAGCGATGAAAGGCAAAGGCTTCTCCGTATTCGACAACGCCCCTCTGGTCGTAGGTCTGGTAGTAGAGGGCTGCGCCGGATACTCCCGCAAGCAGACCGACGAACTCACCGACTGGGTAAAACGCCCGCAGATCGGAGGCAGCGGCCTGGTGTACATCAAGTACAACCCGGACGGCACCTTCAAATCGTCGGTGGACAAGTTCTATTCTCCGCAGGACCTCCAAGCCGTTGCCCAGCAGATGGGCGCCCATCCCGGCGACCTGATCCTCATTATGGCCGGTGCTGCCGACCGCACCCGCAAAGCGCTCGGCGCCCTGCGCATGGAACTGGCCACGCGCCTGGGACTGCGCAACCCGGACGTTTTCGCTCCGCTCTGGGTAGTGGACTTCCCCCTGTTCGAATGGGACGAAGAGACGCAGCGCTACTACGCCATGCACCATCCCTTCACCTCCCCCAAACGGGAGGACATCCCCCTGTTGGAGACCGACCCCGGCGCCGTGCGGGCCAACGCGTACGACATCGTGCTCAACGGCAATGAAATCGGCGGCGGCTCCATCCGTATCCACGACCGGGAAACGCAGATGATGATGTTCCGCCACCTGGGCTTCACCCCCGAAAAAGCCGAGGAACAGTTCGGCTTCCTGATGAATGCCTTCCGCTACGGAGCACCGCCTCACGGCGGACTGGCCTTCGGGCTCGACCGGTTGGTAGCCCTGCTGGGCGGCAACGAGATCATCCGCGACTTCATCGCCTTCCCGAAAAACAACTCGGGACGCGACGTAATGATCGACGCCCCCGCTCCTTTGGCTACCGAACAGCTCGACGAACTGAACCTGACGGTCAAAGCCCGTTAGTCGCCCCCGCAGCAGTTACGGACAACGGACGGTTTTCCATAATTCTTTTACCTCCAGCAAGATGGCACGCAAACGTTCCTTTTGGCAGCGCGCCAGGCTGCGCGCCGCATACCTCCGACGGATCCTCGCTTCTCCCCGGGAAGCCTTCCGCCGCTTCGGCATGTGGCGTTACCGGAACATGTCGCTTCGGCGGCTTATCCTGCTTTCCGCCGTGCTGGTCGGGCTGTTGGGCGGGATCAGTTCGGTCATCCTGAAAAACCTCACCCACCTCATCCAGCACTTCGTCGAAAACACCCTGGTAGAGCAGATGGGCTTCAACGGGTTTTACTTCGCCTTCCCCATCGTCGGCATCACCCTCACCCTGTTGGTGATCCGCTACGTCATCCGCCGGGAAGTCGGGCACGGCATCCCGAACGTACTGTATTCCATCTCGCGGGGAAAATCCCTGCTGCCTTTCCGCTCCACCTATGCTTCGCTGATCACCGCCCCGCTCACCATCGGCTTCGGCGGATCGGTCGGGCTGGAAGGTCCGGCGGTGGGCACGGGCGCGGCCGTAGGGTCCAATTTCGCCCGCCTGCTCAACCTGGACGCCAAAACCCGCTCGTTGCTGCTGGGTTGCGGAACGGCCGCCGCCCTCTCGGCCATCTTCAAGGTCCCGATCACCGGCATCATCTTCGTGATCGAAGTCTTCGCCCTGGATCTGACCATGGCCTCGCTCATCCCGCTCATTCTGGCTTCGGCTACCGGCATTCTGGTCTCGTACGTCTTCATGGGGCAATCCCTCACCCTGGATTTCCGCCAGGACGCATCGTTCCATCCGGGCAACATCCTCTACTACGTGCTCCTAGCCCTGTTCACCTCGTTGGCCTCGATCCACTTTACCCGCATCTACTCCCGGGTGGGGAAATTCTTTGAAAACCGCCTGCACTCCCGCCTGACCCGCCTGCTACTGGGCGGACTCGGACTGGGCTGCCTGATCTACCTGATGCCGCCCCTCTACGGCGACGGCTACGCGACGATGAACAGCCTGCTGGCCGGCGACTTCGCCTCGGTCATCGACTTCTCGTGGGCGCACGGCTGGACGGACAACCCCTGGATGGCCGTGGTACTGCTGGTGGTGCTGCTGTACCTGAAGATGATCGCCACCACCGTTACCTTCGGCGCAGGAGGCGTAGGGGGCACTTTCGCACCGACGCTGTTCATGGGAGCCGTCGCAGGCCTGGCCTTTGCCCAGGCGGTCAATCTGGTCCATCCCGAAGCCGACCTCTCGCTGTCCAACTTTTCGCTGGTGGGCATGGCCGGGATGATGGCCGGGGTGATGCAGTCGCCCCTCTCGGCCGTATTCCTGATCGCGGAAACCACCGGAGGATACGTGCTGATCGCCCCGCTGATGATCGTCTCGGCCCTCTCGTTCGTGATCACCAAATTCTACACCCCGTACAGCGTCTACACCGAAGAACTGGCCAAAAAAGGCGACCTGCCGGGACGCGACAAGGACAAAGCCATCCTGCGCGAAATGGAACTCGACGAACTGATCGAGACCGATTTTGTCAAGATCCCGGTCGATGCCACCCTGGGCGAAGTGGTACAAAACGCCGTAGCGCGTTCCTCCCGCAACATCTTCCCCGTCGTCTCCCCACACAACCACCTGGTGGGCATCGTCCTGCTCGATGACCTGCGGCAGGTGATGTTCGACCCTTCGCTCTACACCAAACTCGGCGTGAGCGACCTGATGATCCAACCCCCGGCCGTGATCGACACCCAGACCGATACGATGGAAACCATCGCACAAAAATTCCAAAAGACCGGCGCCTGGAACCTTCCGGTGGTCGGCTACCACAACCGCTACGCAGGCTTTATCTCGCGCGGACGGATGCTTTCCGCCTATCGGCAGAAAGTAGTGGAAATGAGCCGAGACGCCGAACTCTTTTAATCCTCCTTCCGTCTCCGGCCTTCAGCACAAAAAACTCCATCCCCCGAAAGCCCAAAAGCCTCCGGCAGGGGAACGAATCCTCAAAAAATACTGGAAAAAAACGTCAGCGGGATACGAAATCGAAGTACCGCCCGATGATGATCTTGAACCACGCGGAATACTTCTGCGGAGAAGCCTCCATATCGGCCTTGAGTACCTCGGGAGAAATCCACCGCCAGTCGTCCACCTCCTGCGGGTTGCAGAGCGGCTCTCCGGAAAATTCCCCCACCAGCACATGGTCGTATTCGTACTCCGTCAGGCCAGTGTCGAGCCCGGCGCGGTACACGAACGAAAAGACCTCCTGCAAGGGGACATCGAAGCCCATCTCCTCGCGCAGACGGCGATGAGCCGCCTCCAAGGTTGCCTCGCCGGGAGCCGGGTGGGAACAGCACGTATTGGTCCACAAGCTCTGCGAATGGTACTTGGTCGCTGCCCGCCGTTGAAGCATGATCTCGCCCCGGGGAGAAAACACGATGACCGAAAACGCCCGATGCAGGCACCCGCCGTTGCGGTGAGCCTCCATCTTTTCCATCGTGCCCAGCGGAGCGTCGTTTTCGTCTACCAGTACGACCAGGGATTTTTCTTCTTCCGTTTGTTTCACAGCAGGATCAATCGAGATAAGCCGTCAGTTTTTTGAATTCGTCGCGCCGATCTTTCCCTTGGTAAAGGATCGCGTACACCGCCTCGACGATCGGCATGCGGATATCGTGTTGCTGAATGAGCTGCATCACCCCGTAAGTAGCGTAATATCCCTCGGCCACCATATTCATTTCGAGCATGGCCGACTTGACGGTGTATCCCTTGCCGATCATCGTGCCGAACATTCGGTTGCGGCTGAAATAACTGTAACCGGTGACCAGCAAGTCGCCCAGATAGGCCGAATCCATGATGTTGCGCCCCTCCATCGGATAGACCACCGACATGAAATTGTCCATCTCCCGGATGGCATTGGACATGAGTACCGCTTGAAAATTGTCCCCGTAATTCAGCCCATGGGCTATCCCGGCTGCCACCGCGTAGATATTCTTGAGCACGGCGGCGTATTCCACCCCGATCACATCGCGGGAGAGCTTGCAACGGATGTACGGCCCATTGAGATACGAGGCCATGTTCTCGGCGATGGGTTGGTTTTGACAGGCGACCGTCAGGTACGAGAGGTGTTCCATCGCCACTTCCTCGGCATGGCAAGGACCGGTGATGGCTCCGATACGACCGGGAGCTATCTTGAAACGCTTGGAGAGATACTGCCCCATCACGATGTTTTTCTCGGGGAGAAGCCCCTTGATGGCCGAAAAAAGGATCTTGCCTTTCATCGGGACCTTCATCCCGCGGATCTCCTTGGAGAAAAATGCGGAAGGGATCGCAAAGATGACCGTGTAGGCATTTTCGACCACCTCGTTGATGTTGCTGCTGATGCACAACTTCGAAGTGTCGAACTCCACGGCCGAAAGGTAATTGGGATTGTGATGCTCGCGCCGCAGGTAGTCCGCCGACGATTCCGAACGGATGTACCACCCCACGCGATCCATATTTTCACACAGCATCTTGACGATGGCCGTTGCCCAACTGCCACCGCCCACGACTGCTACCTTGTAGTTATTTTCGTCCATAATTGTTGCAGGGCGATCCCTGCTTTGCAAAGGTAGCCTTTTTACCTCGCCCGGGCAAGCCCTGCGAAAATTCCTCTTTTTTTGCCCTCCCGACCTATTGCCGAGGACACAACAGCCACCGCCAAGCCTTATCCCTGCCCAGCCCTTGCACCCAAAAATAGCGAAAAAACGCCGCAGCGCTACCCGCGCTGCGGCGTTTTTGTACCCCCGGAAGGAATCGAACCTTCATCAATGGTACCGGAAACCATCATTCTATCCGTTGAACTACGGAGGCAATACCGGGACAAAGATACATTTTTTTCCCCTTACAACGCAAGGGGTATTTTCCCCCGGGGAAAAAAGCAAACCTTTTGCCTGTCGGGACCGAGCGGACCGAGCCTTAATTTGCGTACATTTACTCCAAAAGCAACGACCGCCATGAAACCCCGTGAAAAATTCGTCAGCTGCGGCCCGGAAAGCCTCTCGGACCAGGAGCTCCTCGCCATCCTGATCGGCTCGGGCACCACTGGCCTGTCCGCCCACCAGATCGCCGCCGGACTCCTGGACTATACCTCGGGCAGCCTCGCGCGCATTGCCGCCATGAGCCCCGGCGAACTATGCTCGGTCAAAGGCATCGGCCAGGCCACCGCCATCGAGATCGGAGCCTGCTTCGAGATCGCCCGCCGCGCCGCCCGGGAAACGAACGAAGCCCCCGTGATCCGCACCGCGCAGGACGTATTCACCGCCCTCGAGCCCGAAATGCGCCATCTGGACCACGAAGAGTTCTGGGTCCTCCACCTCGCCCCTTCCGGGAAAATCCTGATGCGCCAACGGGTAAGCCAAGGCGGTTTCAGCGCCGCCGCCATCGACCAGCGCATGATCTTCCGCCGGGCATACGCCTTGGGCAGCGAAGCCATCGTCCTGTGCCACAACCACCCCTCCGGATCGCTCTCCGTATCGCCCCAGGACATTCGCGCCACGCAAGAGATCCACAGCGCCTGCCGCCTGCTGGGCTTCCGCCTGGCGGATCACGTCATTTTCGTCCCCGGAGGATACATCAGCCTGGCCGAAAGAGGACTTTTGTAAACACCCCCGCCAAAGAATCCCCGAACAAAGCCATGATAGATTTTACTTCTTTGTACAAAAAGGTCGATGAATTGGTCGATGCAAACGATTTCGAACCGGCCTTGACTCTCGTGCGCGATGCCGCTCACCGGATCCTGGAGGGGGGAAAATTACCTGTTTCTAAAGAAGAAATAGAACGCTTTCTAACAGAAGCAGATTCTGCAATGGACAGGGCAGAAAACAGTCAGCGAGGTGCATTTTGGAGCCATGAACTTGATATTTTATCGAATGATATTACTATGACGGGATTAAGAATCATTCGTAAGCATAACATACAGGATATAAAGATTAGGATATCATATGTACGTGTAGCTTGTATTATTGAAAAGGATCCGGAAAAATTAGCGGCCTTGCACAAAGAGTTCGACGAGTTGTCGGCTTTGTATGCCGCACAGTCCCGCCACAAGAAGCTGTGAAGGGCTTTCTTTCCCGGAAAAAGAGCCGCACTCCGACGGAGTGCGGCTCTTTTATGTCCCTTCCCGACAAACCGGGATACCTCCCTGAAAAAAACGCCCTCAACGTTTCAAACGGAAACGGATGTAGGTAATGGGCGTTTGGGTTTCGAGGTATTTCTTTTCGTAGAAAGTCTGGATGGTCTTGAGCTCCTCGGGGGCATTGTCGTCGCGGTACAGGTCGTGCTGGGCGTAGAGCACCTCATGTCCCAAGCCGTGAAGCAAACCCAAAGTATAGCCATGCAGGAAAGCCGAATCGGTCTTCAGGTGAATCAACCCGTCTTTCTTGAGGATCCGGGTGTATTTCTCCAGGAAACCTTCGCCGGTAAGCCGATGCTTGGTCCGGCGGTATTTGATCTGCGGGTCGGGGAACGTGATCCAGATCTCGTCCACTTCGTCCGGAGCGAAACACTGGTCGATCAACTCGATCTGCGTGCGCAGAAACCCGGCGTTGGGCATCCCTTCCTCGGTAACCGTCTTGGCGCCCCGCCACAGACGGGCACCCTTGATGTCCACCCCGATGAAGTTCTTTTCCGGATGGCGCCGCGCCAGTCCGACGGTATATTCCCCCTTGCCGCATCCCAACTCCAGGACAATGGGATGGTCGTTGCCGAAAAATTCCTCCCGCCAATGCCCCCTCAACGGGAAATTCCCTTCGAGCAATTCCTCCCGCGAAGGCTGCAGCAGCCGCGAGAAAGTTTCATTTTCCTGAAAACGCTTTAGTTTGTGTTTGCTTCCCATCGACAAAAAATATTGTACTGCTTTTTACTGCCCGGAACGGATCGCCTCCACTGGATCCATCCGCGCTCCCATGTACGCCGGCATGATCCCGGCCAAAAGACCGATCACCGCCGAAATCACCACCCCGATGTTGATGTTGGTCAGCGAGAGGTAAAACTCCATCCCCGAGAGGGCCTCGGCCGCCGCCATTGCCCCCCATACCATCAGGATACCGATCAACCCGCCGATCAGCGAGAGGAATACCGCCTCGAAAACGAACTGAAGGAGGATAAAACTGTTCTTGGCACCCAAAGCTTTTTGGATACCGATCTGATTGGTCCGCTCGCGCACGCTCACGAACATGATGTTGGCGATACCGAACCCGCCCACCAGCATCGAAAAACCGCCGATGATAAAGCCCGCCAGGTTGAGCATCGAGTACAGCGGCGCAAAGGTATTGGCGATCACCGAAGGAACGTTCAACTCAAAATTGTCCTTGGCATCGGGTGCCAGGCGGCGGATCGAACGCATGTGCCCGCGCAACTCACTCAAGAACTCGTCCATGTCGGCCTTCTGCGCATCCGTAGGATTGACGATCAGGTTACCCCCCGAACGGTTGGTGATAGGGGTGTACTTGCGGTAGAAATTGACCGGAATAAAGACCCTGTTGTCCTTCGAAACCCCGAACATCTGCTCGCCCTCCTTTTCCAGCGTGCCGATAATGCGCAGTTTCTGCCCCCGGTAGAGGATCGTTTTGCCCAAAGCCTGTTCGTCCGAACCGAAACTGTTGGTATAGATATCGTAACCCACCACCGCCACCGGCGTCCCCGCCGCGCTTTCCACCGGTGAAAAGAAACGGCCCTGGGTTATCTTCATCTGCTCGATGTTTTCATATTCCTGGGAGACCGCCAGGATCTGAAAATCGGTAATATTCTCGTTGTTTATTTTTATCTGGCCATACCCCTGCAGGTAAAAAGCGATCCGATCCGCGATGTCGGGCAACTGACGGCGCAGCGCAGCGGCCTCTTCCAAGGTAGGATAAGGCCGTTTCTGAATGTCCCACCATTCGGCGTTCATCACCATCCCCCAGGGCCACTTGTCGATATAGACCACCTCGGCCCCCATCGAAGCCAAGTCATCGTCCACATTTTTCTTGAGCGAATCCACCGCAGCCAGCACCGTAATGATGCAGAAAATACCGATGCTGATCCCCAACAAGGACAACAACGTACGCAACTTGTTCTTCACCAGGGCATCCCAGGCGAACTTTACGCTCTCGGTAAACAGGATGATCGATTTTCGCATGGCTCTTTCTCGATTTCGCAATAGCCGCTGACAAAGATAGTGAAAGCCGAGGGCAAAGCCGCGAGGGAAAACGAAGTTTTTCCTCAGAGGATTTGCCGAGGCGCATCCTGTCTTATGAAAAGATAGTGAAAGCCGAGGGCAAAGCCGCGAGGGAAAACGAAGTTTTTCCTCAGAGGATTTGCCGAAGCGCATCCTGTCTTATGAAAAGACAGTGAAAGCCGAGCGCAAAGACGAGGGGGAGAACGAATATCAAAAAACAACCCGAACCCACACCACGACACACCACCCCGCAATTCCTACTCCCTGAAATCCATCCAAGACCGGATTTTGCGTACCTTTGCAAGAAACAAACCCATCATTCGGACAATGAATACCTTGTTTTTAGGACTGGGATACATCGGACTGCCCACGGCCGCCGTAGCCGCCAGCCGGGGATTGCAAGTAACCGGCGTGGATGTCAACCCCACTGTGGTAGAAACCATCAACCGCGGGGAAATCCACATTGTCGAACCCGGACTGCGGCAAGTCGTGCACCAGGCCGTCGCCGAAGGTCGCCTGCGCGCCACCACCACCCCGGTAGTGAGCGACGTTTACCTGGTCGTCGTTCCCACCCCCTTCAAAGGCAATCACGAACCGGACATCTCGTACGTGGAGGCCGCCACCCGCTCGGTCATTCCCCTGCTCAAGGAAGACGACCTGTTTATCATCGAATCGACCTCACCGGTAGGAACCACCGACAAGATGGCTCACCTTATCTTCGAACACCGTCCCGAACTGCAAGGCAAACTCCACATCGCCTACTGCCCCGAACGCGTGCTGCCCGGAAACGTCCTGTACGAACTGGTGCACAACGACCGGGTGATCGGCGGCATCGACCCGGCCTCGACCGAAAAAGCCGTCGCTTTTTACTCCCGGTTCGTCGAAGGCCAGTTGCACCGCACCAATGCCAAAACGGCCGAAATGTGCAAACTGACCGAAAACTCCTCACGAGACGTGCAGATCGCCTTTGCCAACGAACTCTCGCTCATCTGCGACAAAGCCGGCATCAACGTCTGGGAACTCATCGCCCTGGCCAACAAACACCCTCGCGTAAACATCCTCCAGCCCGGTAGCGGCGTAGGCGGGCACTGCATCGCGGTGGACCCGTATTTCATCACGGCGGACTTTCCGGTCGAATCCCAACTCATCGCCAAATCGCGCGAGATCAACAACTACAAAGCCTTCTGGTGCGCCGACAAAACCAAGCGCGCCATCGAGGACTTTACCTTGAAAAACGGCCGCAAACCCCGCGTCGCCCTGATGGGACTGGCCTTCAAACCCAATATCGACGACCTGCGCGAAAGCCCTGCCAAATACATCGTCTCCAAGGTCATGGAAGGCGAAGACGCCGACTACATGATCGTCGAACCCAACATCACGGAACACAAGGTCTTCAAGCTCACGGATTACCAAGAGGCTTATCAGCAGGCCGACATCGTCGCCTTCCTGGTCGCCCACGATCCGTTCAAAACCCTGCCCTACGACCCCGGGAAAATCATCCTGGACTTCTGCGGCATCTTCAAGAAATAACCCTCCCCTTCCCTAACCAACCCTGCCATGAAAACCGTCATGCTCGTCTTCGGAACCCGACCGGAAGCCATCAAAATGGCCCCGCTGGTAAAGGCCTTCGAAAAACACCCGCAGGACTTCACCCCCCTCGTATGCGTGACCGGGCAGCACCGGGAAATGCTCGACCAGGTACTCCGCCTGTTCGACATCGTACCCGACTACGACCTGAACATCATGAAACAGGGACAGGACCTGTACGACGTTACCGCACGGGTACTGATGGGCATGAGAGACGTACTCAAACAAGCCCAACCGGACATCGTCCTGGTGCACGGGGATACCACCACCAGTACAGCTGCCGCCCTGGCCGCATTTTACCAGCAGATCCCCGTCGGACACGTCGAAGCCGGACTGCGCACCCACGACATCTACAGTCCCTGGCCCGAAGAAATGAACCGCCAGATCACGGGGCGCATCGCCACCTACCATTTCGCCCCCACTCCTTTGGCGCAGGAAAATCTGTTGAAGGAAAACATCCCTCCTCAACACATCACCGTAACGGGCAATACCGTCATCGATGCCCTGTACGCCGTAGTGGAAAAGATCCAACAGGACCGAAACCTTTCCGGACAACTGACCGAACGTCTGCAAGCCGCAGGATACGATCCGCTGCGCACCGAACAGGGGCGACGGCTAGTGCTGATCACCGGCCACCGCCGGGAAAATTTCGGCGAAGGATTCCGCAATATCTGCCGGGCCATCAAAACCCTTTCCGAAAAATACCCGGAGGTCGATTTCGTCTATCCGATGCACCTCAACCCGAATGTCCGCCGGCCCATCGCCGAGGTGTTCGGCCAGCAGCACGGAGCAAACCTCTTCTTCATCGAACCGCTCGAATACCTGGAATTCGTCTTTCTGATGGAAAAAAGCACCTTGGTACTCACCGACAGCGGAGGCATCCAGGAAGAGGCTCCCGGCCTGGGAAAACCGGTACTGGTCATGCGCGACACGACCGAACGGCCCGAAGCTCTCGCCGCCGGAACGGTACGCCTGGTCGGTACGGACTACGACCGCATCACAGGCGAGGTATCCCGCCTGTTGGACGATGAGGCTTACTACGAATCCATGAGCCGGGCGGTCAATCCTTACGGCGATGGTTTGGCGTGCGGGCGGATCGTACAAACATTCCTGAATATCGGTCAGTCCGAGGACTGACCCGGATATTTCACCCTGCAAGCCTTCTATCGCAAGAGGTCCGTGAAAAATCCCCTAACTTTGAGGAGCATTTCTCTTGAGAAAAACACTATGCCGGAAAACAACAACTCTTTCCGTAATATCGTAAAATCGACAACCGTTGTCGGCGGGGCACAGGTCATCCAAATGGTGATCACCATCCTGCGGGCAAAGATCGTTGCCGTGTTGTTGGGTAGTGCCGGCATGGGAATCATCGCCCTGATCCAGTCCGCTATTTTTACCATCCAACAGTTTACCAATTTCGGTATTTTCCAAAGCGGAGTACGGGAACTCTCCCAAGCCGCTCAAGACAAAGACCCTCACAAACTGAGCCTCCTGTACAAAGTCTTTGTGCGCTTGGGCGTGATCGTAGGACTACTCGGCATCGTGGTATGTGCGGCCGGAGCTCCGTTGCTGAGCCGGTTCGCATTTTCCAATCCGGATTACACCTGGTCGTTCGTTTTCGTCTCGGTGTCCTTGCTGCTGATGTCCCTGTCGAACACTTCCGTTGTCTGGATGCAGGCGACCCGGCATTTGAAATCGCTGGCAAAGTCCTCTCTGTTGGGGGCCGCTCTGAGTTTAGGCATCGCCATACCCATTTTCTATTTCCTGAGAGAAGACGGAATCGTTCCCGCCATTGTCGGCGGTTATTTGGCTCTGTTTCTGGTAAACGGTTATTTTGCCCGAAAGATAAAAACCGTCCCGGTGCCCGCCCCTACCGTCTCCCAGGTTACCAAACTGGGCACTCCCATTGTCAAACTGGGTGTCGTACTGATGTTGAGCAACTCGATCCTGACCTTTTTGGTCTTTTTGCTCAACAGTTTCATCCGACGCTATGGAAGCATCGATGACGTGGGATTTTACCAAGCCGCCCTTTCGATCTGCGTTCAAGGCATGGTCGTAGTCAACGCAACATTGGCCGCCGACTATTTCCCAAGACTCTCCGCCGTACATCAGGATCAGGAAAAGGTTCGGCAGATGTCTTCGCAACAGGCCGAGCTCATCACGTTCATCATGGGGCCTTTTTCCGTATTGTTGATCATCTTTGCGCCTTTCGTGGTAACACTTTTATTGGCGGAAGAATTCCGGGTCATCATTCCGATGTTGCGATGGATGTCGTTAGCGCTGCTGTTCCGGGGGTTGTGGAACGTGCTGGGATTTATCATACTGGCCAAAGGAGATAAAAAAACATTCCTATATTACGACGCCATCATAGGCCATGGCATGAATTTCGTACTGAACTGTATCGGGTATTATTTTTGGGGGCTCAACGGCCTGGCGATCACCTATCTGGTCGGTTCGATACTCATGTGTGCAGTCCTGATCGTGGTAATAAGAGTGAAATACGATATCCACCTGACAGGCGGGGATTTCAAAATCATGGGACTTTATGCCGCCATATCCGCCGCGGCCATGCTGACCGTATGGTTTTTGAGCGGGTTCTATTACTATGCCTGCATTGTCGCTCTGGTAGCATTTTCCCTGATCTTCACACTGCGGCAACTCGATCGGCGAATGGGGTTGGCCGCACTGATTCGTTCGAGGTTCAAGAATACTCCCCGATAACCCTCCTGCAGCCGGACACAAAAAAACAGATTCCACCCGCATCTTCGGATCCTATCCGCACCGGTATTTCGTGTTGCAAAGAAGAAAAGGACATCCGAACATAGGATTTATACGATTTTTTGACGTACTTTGTACCATATTCCCACCCATACCTAAAACTTGCAAACATTCTATTTCCCTGCAGGATAGACCGATCGAAATTAAAAAAATCGACAATGTTCATCAACAAACGCCCCATCGCCATCTTGCTGGCAGTCTACAACGGTGAAAAATACCTGGCCGAACAGATAGACTCCGTCCTGTCGCAAACCGAAAAAGACTGGACGCTATACATCCGGGACGACGGATCGAAAGATGCAACCGTGGATATCATCCACCGGTATTGCGAAAAATACCCGGACCGTATTGTCGCCGTGGAAGACGGATTGGGCAATCTGGGCTGTCGGGACAATTTCTTCCGGCTGCTCGAAGTAGTCGATTCGGCTTATTACATGTTCTGCGATGCCGATGATGTCTGGTATGATTTCAAGATCCGTATCTCGATGGACCGGATGAAAAAACTGGAACAGGAACTTCCCGACACCCCCATACTGGTTGTAACCGACTACACCGTTTGCGACGGTCAACTCAACGTAGTGATGGATTCCGGCTTTCGAAATCTCGGCATATACGACCCGAAGCCTTTTCTGAACGAAGGCTGCCTGGGAGTAATGTCATTCCTGGGCGGATCATGCATGACACTCAACGCCGCACTGAAACCCTTTCTCTTCCCCGTTCCTCCCCGATCTCATGAATACGACGCCTATATCGGTGTGCGGGCGGCTCAACACGCCTTGATCGATGTGCTGATGGTGTGCACAAAAAAATATCGGTTGCATGGAGCCAATTACAGCGGAGTACGGCTGGAGAAGAAGCAACCCCTGCTCTTCCGCCTGCGGGAAGCGATAGAAAAGAAACGTAAGGCGGTCGGAGCCCGGAAAGCCATCGGCTGGGGCGGATATTTCCGGTATTTCTACTGGAAAGCCGTCGTAGCCTCGCGACTGCGGAAAAACAAGAAACAATGGATCAAAAACAACGGAAACAATGTCGGGGACGTGGCATAAAATACTGACCAGCGCACCGCATCGTCGGATATTTTTCCTGGCCTTGAGGCGACTGAACCTGATAAAAACACTTTGGTTCAATTTGAGAGTACTGCCTCTGCGCCAAGCCCTGCGGATACCCATATGGATATACGGGAGGATATCGTTCGTCTCGTTGCGCGGACGGGTGGAGATCCGTGCAAAACACATCTCACCAGCCATGATCCATTTGGGATTTCCAGAAGACATGTACTTCAACCCCAAGGAAGGTGGTGTGATCAACAACGATGGAAAAATCATTTTCAACGGCCCTATCTTCATAGCCTGCGGTTACAATCTCAGGACCTACGACCAAGGCAGCATCTCTTTTGGAGAAGGCATCAAACTGGGAGCCAAACTGAATCTGGTCAGCCACTCTTCCGGGATCCGGATAGGAGACCACTCCCGCATTGCCTTCGAAAGCGTGATCATGGATTCGGGATTCCATTTCATAAAATCCTTGAACGACCCTCTCGTCCACAACGTCGATGCAGAAGTCGTTATCGGAAATTACAATTGGATATCCAACCGGACAGTCGTCAACAAAGGTACCCGAACCCCGGACAACCTCATTGTCGCCTCCGGATCGTTGCTCAACAAGGACTATACGAAAGACATCCCCGAATATTCACTGATAGGCGGGACCCCGGCCAAGTTCATCAAAGGCAATATCTCCCGTATATGGAACGGACAAACGGAAGTCAAACTACGGGAATATTTCACTCAAAGCGGAGCACAGGCCTTGGAAGTGGATGACAGCACACCTTTGAAATAACCCATTGCCGCCGAAGGGAAAAAGAGAACGAGGATGAAGATAAACCTCAAAGGACTCGAATATTTCCTGCTGGCCATCGGCATCTTTACCGATGTGCGGATCGAACCGCTCATTATGCTTCTTGCCGTATTGCTGGTGTATTCTCGGGGAGGGAACATCACTTGGAATCGAAGTATCCTGTTGGGTTTCGGCGTTTTGACTGTCTGGTCACTTCTGGCTATCTTGATGGTAGGGTATTCTCCCTGGAAATTTGTCCAACAATTTATCCTCCTGTTTTATTTTTTCACGGCATACCACATTCTTTTCAACAACAACCGGGATCACATAAACGACATTTTCCGGATGTATCTGCGGGTAGCCTTCGTATTGTGTATTCTGGGGCTTCTCCAATTTGCGGTACTGTACCTGACAGGGTTCGACATTTTCTTCATGTTCAAGGAACGGGAACATGTATTGCTGGAGACGGGAAACATCACCCGCATATCATCCATCTGTGCCGAACCGGGAAATTTCAGCCGGGTTATCACCCCCGCATTGGGATATTACCTGTTCAAGGATCATCGCGATCGAAAGGAATGGACCCGATTTCTGGTGATATTGCTCACATTCTTTTTGACGTTCAGTACGATGAGTTACGTCATCTTCTTTGCGATGGTGGGATACAAATACCTGATCATCAAAAAGAACGTTATCGTCCGTGCCGCAGCGACCGTCTTATCGTGTATCGTGGCGGTTTTTATCTTCAATATCATAACCGCTACGGAAGGTAAGATCGGGCAGGGAGAAGACCGCACCTTGCTTTCCGACGTTTCCATAAAAATACGGGACGTTGTCGGTGGATTCAAAGACTTCACTCCCGAAACGATAGAAACCCTGAATCTGAGTTCCTATGCAACCCTGATGAACGTATGGGTGGCATTGAATGCTCCCAACCGTGTTTTTGGTACGGGGCTGGGAACGCACGAACAGAATTATCAGAACGTTTATTATTCCGATTCCGAATTTTACGGACTGAACATGCAAGAAGGGTACGCTTTGGCCAACCGGCTCTATTCGGAACTGGGTCTGGCAGGCATCTTTTTATTTGTGTGGTTCTTGTATAAATGCCACAACAAAAAAAACATTATAAATATCTGCGTATTCTTTGCCTTGCTCACCGTCACATTCCGAGGAGGGCACTACACCCGGTACGGGACCATATTTTTCCTGTTTTTATATTACTATACCAGTACGTATGTCCAAAAAGGCCTCCGGATGGCAGAGGGTCATCCCGACGAGCCTCATTCCTATAAAACGGCAGCCCTTCCGGAAAAAACGAACGCTCCCAAGCAAACGACACTATGAAAACCATTGCAGTCAATGCCTACCCCCTGCATAACAGCGGGGGCCTCTCCATCCTCGAACAGTTGATTCGTGGGATAGAATGCTATTCCCAGGACTGCGGATACCTCCTTTTCGTACACCCGGGCGTTCGGGTAAAAACGACAGCCAAAAACATCCGGTTTGTCGATGTCCATCAAAACCCCTTTGACAAAAAGCTATTCCGATGGAATTTTTCGGGGATGAAGAAATGGCTCGATTCGCATGGAATAACTCCCGATGCCGTCATTTCCATGGCCAATGTCAATTCGCTGATCCAACCCGGCATCCCCAATTTTTTGTATTTCCACCAGGCTATCCCGCTGTACCCGTATCGTTGGAATCCTTTCTTGTCCAATCAACGAGTACTTTGGATGTACAAAACCGTATTCCGCTTTTTTGTCAAACGGAGCCTCAAGCCCGACACGGAAGTGTTCGTCCAACTGGAATGCATAAAAAACCGCTTTTCCGACACCTTCAAAACAGACAAAAGCCGCATCCATGTCATCACTCCGGAAGGGATGTCCGAGCCTTGCTCTTCTACCCCATCTCCGATGAAAGTAGATCCGGAATACTGCAACCTGATCTACCCCGCCACCCCGTTCCTGCACAAAAATCACAAAGTGCTCATAGAAGCTTTACAGATCCTTGAAAAATATAAAAAGTTTAAAATAAATTTGTATCTTACTTGCACTAAAGAGCAAGTAAAAAACTTGTGTAATCTGCCTTTGGGGGATCACGGGATTCGTGTGACGTATCTAGGGTACATTCATCAGGAAGAACTAAAAAGCCTTTACCGACAAGTGGATGCTCTGTTATTTCCCAGCAAGATAGAAAGTTTCGGCTTGCCGCTGATCGAAGCCGCCTCCTACGGCCTTCCCATCGCAGCCGCCGATACGGATTTTGCGCGGGAGGTTCTGTGTCATTATCCCGGGGCGAGATTCGTTCCCGAAGACGACCCCAGTCTGTGGGCGGAGCAGATCGCACAATTATCCCATGCGAAAGGGGAACGATACGAACCCTTGCAGATAGAACAAAGACACTCGTGGGGAAAATTTTTTGAAATCATCCATAAAAGCATAAACAAAGATGTTTAAAGACAGCACTTTATTGATCACCGGCGGAACTGGGTCCTTCGGGAATGCCGTACTGAATCGGTTTCTCGATTCGGACATACGGGAGATCCGTATTTTTTCACGCGATGAAAAAAAACAAGACGACATGCGCCATCGCCTGCAGAATCCGAAAGTCAAATTCTACATCGGAGACGTTCGCGACAAACGATCGGTAGATGGAGTCATGAAAAACGTGGACTACGTATTCCACGCCGCAGCGCTCAAGCAAGTCCCCTCGTGCGAATTTTTCCCGACACAAGCTGTCAGAACCAATGTGCTGGGAACGGAAAACGTACTGGACTCTGCGATAGAGCACGGAGTGAAAAACGTTGTCGTACTCTCTACGGACAAAGCCTGCTATCCCATCAATGCCATGGGCATCAGCAAAGCCATGATGGAAAAAGTAGCCATTGCCAAAGGGAGAGCCCTGGCGATGAACAACGGCAAGACAACGATCTGTTGCACCCGTTACGGCAACGTGATGGCATCCCGCGGTTCGGTTATTCCGCTTTTTGTCGAACAACTAAAAGCCGGAAAAGACCTCACGGTTACCGACCCGAACATGACACGTTTCATGATGACCCTCGACGACGCTGTCGATCTGGTGATCTACGCTTGGCAACACGGTGAAAACGGAGACTTGTTTGTCCAAAAAGCCCCTGCCGCTACGATCGAAACATTGGCGAAAGCCTTGCTGGAGTTGTACCACTCTCCGCAAGCTATCCGGGTCATCGGAACCCGACACGGGGAAAAGCTCTACGAATCGCTCGTCACACGCGAAGAAATGGCAAAAGCCATCGACATGGGACAGTACTACCGGATCCCTTGCGACAGCCGGGATCTGAACTACGACAAATACTTTGTCGAAGGCGAAGAGAAAGTCTCCAAATACGAATCCTACCATTCGCACAATACCACGCGACTGGACATCGAAGGGATGAAGCAACTATTGCTCAAACTCAAATTCATCCGGGAAGACCTCAATCTGTAACAAACCATGTCGGAAATCCAAGTAATAAAAGGGGAGATTTTCCACGACCACCGGGGTCAGATCAGTTCGCTGAATCATTTTTGCTTTGATGGCGTGGAACGTTTTTATTTCATCCACCACCCCGATGCAAGCGTGATCCGAGGATGGCACGGACACCAATTCGAAAAGAAGTGGTTCTACTGTGTCAAAGGATCCTTTACCCTGGCATTGGTCAAGATCGACGATTGGGAGCACCCCTCGCCCGATCTCAAAGCGGAAATTTTCCGGCTGAACGATCAACAGAGCGATATTGTCTGCGTACCCCCGGGATACGCAAACTGCCTGAAAGCCGGTGAAGCAGGTTCTGTCCTGTTGGTTTATTCGGGAAAACGATACGAAGAAGCCTTGTCCGATTCCTGGCGTTACCCGGCGGACAATTGGGTCGATTGGTCTAAATACTGATAAACGATGAAGGTACTGGTACTCGGAGCAATGGGTATGGCGGGCCACACCATAGCCTTGTACTTCCACGAAAAAGGACACGATGTAACCGCATATTCCAAACGTCCTTTTCCGTACTGCAAAAGCATTGTCGGGGATGCGTGTCAGACGGAACATTTCAAAGATGTTCTCCTGAAAGGAGAATACGATCTGGTGATCAACTGCATCGGATTGCTCAATCAATTTGCGGAAAACAATCCCGCAATGGCTGTTTATCTGAACAGTTATCTTCCCCATCTGATTGCGGATACCCTGCGCAACTGTCCCACCAAACTCATCCACATGAGTACCGATTGCGTTTTTGCCGGCAATACCGGCCCTTACCGGGAAGATGCCTTGCGCGACGGGAAAACCTTTTACGACCGCACCAAAGCCTTGGGAGAGATCGAAGACGACAAGAATCTGACTTTCCGCAATTCCATTGTCGGCCCGGACATGCACCCAGAAGGCATCGGACTATTCAACTGGTTCATGAAACAGCAAGGGCCGATCAACGGATTCACAAAAGCGATCTGGACCGGTGTAACTACCCTTACCCTGGCGCAAGCCATGGAACAGGCCGCAAAAGAAAACCTGAAGGGGCTCTATAACCTGGTAAACAACACAAGCATTGCAAAATACGATCTTTTGCAACTCTTCAACCGGTATTTCCGAAGTGGAAAAGTGGAAATACATCCTTGCGACACCCTGACTCTGGACAAGACATTGATCTGTTCCCGGAACGACTTTTCATTTACCGTTCCTTCCTACGAACAACAGGTCGTCCGGATGAAAGAATGGGTGGACACCCACCGAAACCTATACCCTCACTATTTCATCGATTAAAAACATGAAAAAATTAAAAGTCATAACCGTTGTCGGAACCCGTCCGGAGATTATCCGGCTGTCCATCATCATCCGAAAGCTCGATGCTTCACCGGCATTCGAACATACACTGGTGCATACCGGACAGAATTACGATTACGAACTGAACGAGGTCTTTTTCGAAGACTTGGGACTGCGCAAACCGGATTATTTCCTGAATGCCGCCGGTAAAAACGCCAACCAGACGATCGGTCAGTGCATCATCAACATAGATCCTATCCTGGAGAAAATACAACCCGATGCCTTCCTGGTCTTGGGAGACACGAACAGTGCACTATGCTCCATCCCCGCCAAGAGAAGACACATCCCGATCTTCCACATGGAAGCCGGCAACCGTTGTTTCGACCAACGGGTTCCGGAGGAGATCAATCGCCGTATCGTGGACCATCTGAGCGACGTGAATCTGACTTACAGCGACATTTCCCGCGAATGCCTTCTCGCAGAAGGCCTGCCGGTAGCCACATCCATCAAGACAGGCAGCCCCATGCTCGAGGTATTGACCGACTATATGCCGAAAATCCAACAATCGAACATCCTCCAGACCTTGAAACTGGAAGCCGGGAAATACTTCGTCGTATCGGCGCATCGGGAAGAAAACATCGCATATCCGGAGCATTTCCACAATCTATGTTCCATTCTCAACACGATTGCGCAACAATACCACTATCCGGTCATCGTTACCACCCATCCCCGTACCCGCAAGATGATCGAACAGGAACAAGTGCAATTCGATCCTTTGGTACGCTTGGAAAAACCCTTTGCCTTGAGTGACTACATCTCGCTCCAACTCCATGCAAAAGCCGTGCTGAGCGACAGCGGGACGATCAGCGAAGAATCTTCCATCCTCAATTTCCCTGCACTCAACATCCGCCAGGCACATGAACGTCACGAAGCCGTGGAAGAAGCCGCTGTAATGATGGTAGGCCTGAATCCCGAAAGAGTCATGCAGGGATTGTCCATCCTCGAGTCCCAAAAACGGGGAGAGGACCGCACCTTGAGAATGGTTTCCGACTATTCGATGCCCAACGTAAGCGACAAAGTGCTGCGGATCATTCTCTCATATACGGATTATGTAAAACGTACCGTCTGGTCGGAATAACCCCTCTACCGAAGTACAAAAGATGAAACTCGTCAATTACCAGGACACGTATTACCGCGCACTCTGCGAATTCGTTTCCAGGATGTGGCCGGAAAGACCGTCGGCCTACCTGGAATACCGGTTGAAAAAAATACCGGAAGATGCTTCCGATGTCCGTGTCAATTTATTGGCCATCGACGATCAGGACAACATCGTGGGATGTACTTTGGTCTTTCCTACGCGTGCAGAAATTTTTGGGGAAGAAAAAAAAATCTACTGGTCGCACGACACCATCATAGAATCTTCCTGCCGGGGAGAAATAGGGATGGATCTGATGTTGGCCACCAATGCCGTAGAAGGATGCTTCGGAGTTGGACTGTCTCCTATCGCGCGAAAAATCCAGAAAAAACTCCACACCAATTTTATCGCCGACTCCAAGGGATACTACATCTTCAACCTCTGGTCCCTCACCTTGCCCTTATACCGCATAGGGTGGATGAAGGCTCGGAAAACCAAAAAGTTAAACTTCCCCAAGTCGATAAAGGTCCATGGAGAGCGATACGAATTGATCGAAGACATACACCAATTGCGTATACCGAACGACGGCTTCTGGAATCGTCATCAAACGGATATCGACCTGGTCCGAGATGAACATTTCCTACGGGAGAGGTTCTTTGAAAATTTCAATACCTACTCCTTTTACAGAAAGGTTCCCTCGCCCAGCCAAAAAGCGGACGATGGTTATTTCGTGGTACGATACATCGACCTGAAAGGCTTCCCTGCGCTTTCTCTGGTAGATTTCCGATATGACCTGAATGCTCCCGACCAATTCGGACACATCCTGAAGGCAGTAGCGAAGATCGCTTTTCGCAATCGCCTTCCCCTCTCGGTAGCCCGTACCACGATCGAAGACAAAAAATACCGCTTGTGCCCTCTGACCTACCGAAGCGATCGGGTAAGCGATGTCGTAACACGGATAAAGATCAAAAAACCGGTGCGGATTCTGGTTACCCAAGCCGATTCGGACACAGACTTCATACGATAAGACATGAGGTTCAAGTTAAAAAATCCTAACTTCAGCACCCGCATCCTCGCGGTAGAACCGGGCAAGGATATCTTCGATATTTCGGCCCACCGTCCGGTATTGGACTTATATGCCGATCGCGCGCCATTCAAACCGAACCCTGTTTTTGTTCGGGCAGACCCGTTTTTATTTGTCCACGGCCAAACGTTGTACCTGTTCTTCGAACAGCAGGTAACCACACGGCGGGCCGTGATCCGCATGACCCAGACGAAAGACCTGTCCGAATGGTCGGAACCTGTAACGGTTCTCAAAGAACCTTTTCACCTGTCGTATCCCTTCGTATTCGAACACAAGGGCAACGTACTGATGATGCCCGAATGCCATCAAAGCCATTCGATCCGTCTGTACAAAGCCAATTCCAGCCTTACGCAATGGACCTTCCACAGAACCCTGCTCCAAGGAGAGTCGTTTGTGGACAGTTCTTTCATCCACCACGAAGGCCTGTATTATCTATTTACCACCATCGTACGAAACGGGGAAAAGAGGCTCGAACTGTATTTTGCCGATGATCTGGAGGGAGACTTCCAACAGCATCCATTTTCCCCCATATGCATCGGAGAGGACAGTGCACAATGCGGAGGGGCCGTTTTCCGGTGGAAAGATGCCATCTACCGACCGGCCCAAGACAGCCGCCAGGAATATGGGAAAGCCTTGAAAATGTATCGAATCACCGAACTGTCTCCACAGCGATATGCCGAAAGATTGATCGAGGGAAACGTATTCCCGGAGCAAATCCCGTTTTACCGACACGGAGGGCATCATTTCAATCCGGTAGTTTTCAACGGACAAACGATCCTTGCAACCGACGGCCGACAATTGTCCTTCAACCTGTTCGGTTTTATCGACCGGGTAAAACTGTTTTTGAAAAACAAATTTGGAAAATAACATCAAACCTTAAAAAAAGAAAAGATATGACGATTCAAGATTTCGTGGCAGCCTTTGCCGCACAATTCGACGAGACGGATCCCAGTGAATTCACCCCGCAAACCGAATTCCGCAACCTGGAAGAATGGACCTCCCTCACTGCACTTTCCATCATCGGGATGGCCGACGAAGAATATGGAGTGCAGCTCAAAGGCGATGATATCCGCAATGCCAAAACCATCGAAGACCTGTACAATATCGTAAAATCGAAACTCTAAGAATGGCCTTTCTGTCCCTCGACCGGGTAGCCGTAAAAGGCATCGCGGCCTGCGTGCCGAAATGTGTGCGGGAAAACGCCGAAGAGCCGGTCTTCGGTGCTCCTGAGGATGCGCTCAAATTTATGGCTTCCACAGGAATACAACGCCGCCGGATCAGTGATCAGAAAACTGCATCGTCCGACTTGTGTTTCCATGCGGCTGAAAGATTGATCGCCGAATTGGGCTGGGAGAAATCCGAGATAGACTGTCTGATATTTGTCTCCCAAACACCCGACTATATTCTTCCCGCGACTTCATGCATCCTGCAAGACCGTCTGGGATTACGTGAAGAATGTTACACGCTGGACATCTCGTTGGGATGTTCGGGTTGGGTGTATGCCTTGAGCGTAGTTGCCTCGCTGCTTTCCAGCGGCTGCATGAAGAAAGGTCTGCTGCTGGCCGGAGACACGGTTTCCAAACTGTGTTCGAACGAAGACAAAAGCACATACCCGCTCTTCGGGGATGCCGGCACGGCAACCGCTTTGGAATACGGCCCGGATAACGGAAAGATGGATTTCCATTTCTGTTCCGACGGTTCGGGCTACCAGACCATCATCGTTCCGCAAGGAGGAGGGCGAAACAAAGCGACGGTTCATTCCTTCGAAAAACAGAAAATCGAAGAAGGCATCGTCCGCACCGGGATGGATATCGACCTCAACGGGATGGACGTATTTGCGTTCGGCATCTCGAAGGCCCCGCGCAGCGTGGAAGCACTGCTGGATAAAACGGGAACCGACCGGACTTCGATTGATGCCTATATCTTCCACCAGGCCAATCTTTTTATGAACGAGAAGATTCGGAAAAAACTGAAACTCACCCAGGAGCAAGTCCCGTACTCGCTACGCGACTTCGGCAACACTTCCTGCGCCTCCATCCCCCTTACGATGGTTACCGAGCTGTCGGACAAACTTTCCCGACAGGCAGCTTCCATCCTCTGCTGCGGTTTCGGCGTAGGTCTGTCCTGGGGAAGCGTTCTGCTGACCACCGACAAGATCCGAGTACCCGAACTAATCGAAATATAATACACAAACGATGGAAAACTACAATCCTTTTTCCCTCTCGGGCAAAACCATCCTTGTTACCGGTGCTTCGTCGGGAATCGGGCGAGCCATTGCCGTCGAATGTTCCCGGATGGGGGCTACCGTCATCTTGACTGCGCGCAATGCCGAACGGCTGGAAAAAACCCTCTCCATGCTGGAAGGGACAGGCCATGCAGTTGTCGCTGCCGACCTGACAGAGGAAAACGACCGGAAACATTTGATCGAATCGTTGCCTGTATTGGACGGAGTAGTACAGAATGCAGGGGTTTTCAATACAGTCCTGACCAAAAACATCCAACAAAAGGATCTGGACTACGTCCTCCCTCCCAATCTGTATGCCCCCATCCTGTTGCAGAAAGAACTGGTCAAACACAAACTGTTGGCAAAAGGCTCATCGGTAGTGTTCATGTCCTCGATCGCCTCGCTCCGTCCTTTTATCGGCAATGCCATCTATACCATCAGCAAAGCCGGCATCACCGGATATGCCAAAGTGCTGGCGTTGGAGTTGGCTCCTAAAAACATCCGCGTAAACTGCATCTGTCCGGGAATAGTGCGTACGGATCTGACTGAAAACTCCGTATTCTCGACCGAAGAATACAAAGCCGAAGAAATGAAGTACCTCCTCAAACGCTACGGCAAGCCCGAAGAGATCGCCTACATGGCCGTATATCTGCTCAGCGATGCATCGGCATGGGTTACCGGTACGACCATGGAGGTTTCCGGAGGGATCAATCTGATATAAAGACTGTTCTATGCAAGCGTACATAAAAGCCATTTCCTATTATCTGCCCGAAAAGGTCGTAACCAACGGGCAATTGGTAGAAGAATTTCCCGAATGGACCGTAGAAAAGGTAGCTTCCAAAATTGGGATCTCCCAAAGGCACGTGGTACAAGCCGACGAATGCGCTTCGGATCTGGCTGTGAAAGCTGCCGAAAAACTATTCGTCGAATACGGGATAGATCGTGCCGAGATAGACTTCCTGCTGCTGTGCACACAGAGCCCGGATTATTTCCTCCCGGCGACCGCCTGTGTGGTGCAGGATCGTTTAGGACTCCCTACCTCAGCTGGCGCTTTGGACTTCAACCTGGGCTGTTCCGGTTACGTCTATGGATTGTCCCTGGCCAAGGGACTGATAGCCAGCGGTACCGCACAAAACGTGCTGTTGATAACGGCTGAAACCTATACTCGCCATCTGCACCCCCGGGACAAAGGCAATCGAACCATCTTCGGCGACGCCGCCGCCGCCACATTGATCAGCACCGACGGTTTTGCCTCGATAGGGGATTTTTCCCTGGGAACCGACGGCCGGGGAGCGAACAACCTGATCGTAAAAACCGGTGGAATGCGGCATCCGGAAAAGGCCGACGACCTTACCTTCGACGAATCGGGAAATCCCCGTTCCTCGGACTACCTGTTCATGGCCGGTACCGAAATATTCAATTTCACGCTCGAAGCCGTCCCTCCGTTGGTGAACGACACCTTGGAGAAAAATTCACTGAAAAAGGAAGATATCAGTCTGTTTGTTTTTCACCAAGCCAACAAATACATCATGAACTTCCTGCGGAAAAAGATCGGCATCGACGAAGACAAATTTTTCTACTGCCTCCAAAACGTAGGAAACACCGTCTCTTCGACCATCCCGATCGCTTTGCGTGAAGCCCGGGACCAAGGAATCCTTGCCGGACACGTCCTGCTGGCCGGGTTTGGTGTGGGGTATTCCTGGGGGGGAGTTGTTTTAACAACCAAATGACATTTGCATGAAGCGGATACTGATCGTCACCGAAATCTTCCATCCGGAAAACGGCCTGGTAAACGACTTTGCGCTGGAATTGGTGCGCAGAGGCTATCAGGTAGAGGTGCTCACACAGCACCCTTCGTATCCTTACGGAAAGATTTTCGACGGTTATACCAACGATTACTACTCCATGCAAACTTGGGAAGGTATCACGATCCATCGTTTCAAGACGGTGGAAGGATACAGGGAAAGCAAAATCCGGAAAATACTCAAATACTGGACATTTGTCCGGATAGGAAAAAAAATCGCCCGCAAGATAGGCGGGAATTACGATCACGTTCTGGTATATCAAACCGGGCCCTTGACGCTCGCTCTTCCGGCCGTAGCGTTGAAAAAGAAATACGGGACCCCTCTCACCATCTGGACTTTCGACATCTGGCCGGATGCGGTATATGCATACGGTTTTCCCAAAGTATTCCCCCTGACTTCTTTTCTGAACCATATCATCCGGAAAGTATACCGCAACAGCGACAACATACTCGTATCCAGCCGGAAATTTGCCGATGTGATCGGTCCCTATGTCCCGGGCCGGAAGATAGACTACGCACCCAACTGGCTCATCAGCGAAGCGAAGGAACCCGCTACGTTGCAATTGTTCCCGGATACTTTTCATTTCACCTTTGCCGGCAATATCTCCGTATCGCAAAACCTGGGGAACGTCTTGTCGGGCTGGAAACGTGCCGAACTCCAAAACGCGGACCTCAACATCGTAGGAGAGGGATCGGCCTTAGACCGATTAAAAAGACAGGTTCTTGAGCAAAACATTCCGAACGTCCGTTTTCACGGACGGTATCCATCCTGCCAAATCGACGATATTTTAAGACAAAGCGATGTTCTGGTATTGCCGTTGATTTCCGATCCGGGGATACAAAAAACCGAACCGTTCAAATTACAATCCTATCTCCAGGCCGGGAAACCCATTTTCGGCGTATTAGACGGTGCCGCCCACGAGATCATCGAAGAAAATCGATTGGGACTATGTGCCTCTCCCGACAACCCAACCGATATTGCCCAAAAATTTGCCGAGATACGGAAACAAGTTGCCCAAGACACCTATCGGGATATCGACCAACGGGCTCACCGGCTACTCGATACCCGATTCAACAAAGAAACCACTCTGGCGAAAATATTCTGCCTCATAGACCCCGAACAAAAAACATGTAAATCGTAGGGAGTCAATGATTGCTTTTGGCCGCATACTTGCGTATTTCTTGTACAAGAACCGATATAAAACCGTATTTTCGCCAGTATAAAAACACGAAGGATCGCATATGAAAGGAATCGTCCTGGCCGGAGGCAGCGGCACCCGTCTGTACCCCATCACCAAAGGGGTCAGCAAACAACTGCTGCCCGTTTTCGACAAACCGATGATCTACTACCCCCTGTCGGTACTGATGCTCTGCGGCATCCGGGAAATTTTGATCATCACCACACCGGAAGACCAGGCCGCATTCCGCCGTTTGCTGGGAGACGGACACTCGCTGGGTTTGCAGTTGGAATACGCCGTACAACCCGCTCCTGAAGGCCTGGCACAGGCTTTTCTGATCGGACGCGAATTTATCGGCAACGACAGCGTATGCCTGATCCTGGGCGACAACCTCTTTCACGGGCAAAGTTTCTCCGCCATGCTCCGCGAAGCGGTCCGCACCGCCGAAGACCAGCAGAAAGCCACCGTATTCGGCTACTATGTATCGGACCCGCAGCGATACGGCGTAGTGGAATTCGACCAAAGCGGCAACGCCGTATCCATCGAGGAAAAACCCGAACACCCCAAATCGAATTATGCCGTGGTAGGCCTTTACTTTTATCCCAACCGGGTAGTAAAAGTTGCCGGACAAGTAAAGCCCTCGGCGCGGGGAGAACTCGAAATCACGAGCGTAAACCAAGCCTTCCTGCAGGACGGGCAACTGAAAGTGCAACTGCTGGGACGCGGGTTCGCATGGCTGGATACCGGCACGTTCGACAGCCTGTCGGAGGCTTCTACTTTCGTAGAAACGATCGAAAAACGACAAGGCCTCAAGATCGCCTGCCTCGAGGAGATCGCCTACAACCAAGGATGGATCTCGCGCGAAGCCCTGCGCGAGGCCGCTGCTCCGATGGCCAAAAACAGCTATGGACGATACCTGCTCGACCTGGCCGAAAAATAATCCGACGAAATCCATGGAGATCATCGAAACAGACATAAAAGACGTACTGGTGCTGCGTCCCCGAGTATTCGAGGATGCACGGGGATATTTTCTGGAGAGTTACAACCAGGAAGTCTTCGACCGGGCGGTAGGCCGCCCCATCCGTTTCGTGCAGGACAACCTCTCCCGCTCTTCGTATGGCGTGGTGCGGGGATTGCACTTCCAGCAAAGCCCTCATGCGCAGTCCAAACTGGTCAGCGTCGTTTCGGGACGGGTATTGGACGTAGCAGTGGACATCCGGAGGGGTTCGCCTACATTCGGACGACACGTGGCAGTGGAACTCTCGGACGAAAATCACCTGCAACTGTTCATCCCCCGCGGTTTTGCGCACGGATTTGCCGTACTGAGCCCGCAGGCCGTCTTTACGTACAAGTGCGACAATTTTTACGCTCCGCAAAGCGAAGCCGGCATTGCCTTCGACGATCCCACTCTGGGCATCGATTGGCGCGTGCCGACTGGCGATGCGATCCTCTCGGAAAAAGACCGGCTCCATCCGGTGTTGGAACATGCCAAATGCTTCGATGACAACAAACCGCTCTACTGAAGTGAAAATATTGGTAACTGGTGCAAACGGGCAGCTGGGGCGTTCGCTGCAAAAGATCAGCCCCGACTATCCGCAATACGAGTATCTTTTCACCGATATGCCCGAAGTGGACATTACGGACAAAGCGTACGTCTCCCGCCTGGTAAAAGAACAAGGTATCGACCTGATCGTCAATTGTGCGGCCTATACGGCGGTAGACCGGGCGGAGAGCGAACCGGAACTCGCCGAGCGGATCAACGCCTTCGGCCCGGCTGTTCTGGCCCAGATTGCCGTTGAAAACCACATCGGGTTGATCCACGTCTCCACCGACTATGTATTCCCCGGCACGGGCAACCGCCCGCTGAAGGAAGACGACGCGCCGGATCCCCGCAGCGTCTACGGGCGTACCAAATGGGAAGGGGAAAAAGCACTCGAGGCCTCGGGATGCGATGCGACGATTCTCCGCACGGCATGGCTCTACTCGGAATTCGGGAACAACTTCGTCAAAACCATGCTCCGGCTCGGAAAACAACGCCCCGAGGTATCGGTGGTATGCGACCAAATCGGATCGCCGACCTATGCCAAAGATTTGGCCCGCGCCATCCTGCTGTTGGCCGGAAAACCCTCGAAAGGATTCCGAAGGTATCATTACACGGACCGGGGCGAGGTCAGTTGGTACGATTTTGCCCGGGCCATCTTTGAACTGTACGGCCTGAAGACTCCGGTAAAATCCATCCGAACGGGAGAATATCCCTCCGTAGCCCCAAGACCTGCCTACAGCGTACTCTCGAACGAAAAAATACAAGAGGAAGGCATCCCCGTCCCCCTGTGGAAGGATTCGCTGCGACGATGCCTGGAAACGATCAAACAACAAGAGAAATGAAGGAAAAGCGCCATATCCTCATCACCGGAGGCGCCGGTTTTATCGGCACCCACGTGGTACGTCTGTTTGTCAACAAATATCCCGACTACCACATCGTCAACCTCGACAAACTGACCTATGCCGGCAATCTGGCCAACCTGAAGGACATCGAAAAAGCCCCGAACTACACATTCGTAAAAGCCGACATCTGCGATTTTGAAACGATCCTCTCGCTGCTGCAGCAGCACCGCATCGACGGCATCATCCACCTGGCGGCCGAAAGCCACGTGGACCGCTCGATCAAGGATCCGTTCACCTTTGCCCGCACCAACGTCCTGGGTACCTTGAGCCTCCTCCAGGCGGCGAAACTCTACTGGGAATCCCTCCCGGAAGGCTACCAGGGGAAGCGTTTTTATCACATCTCGACCGACGAGGTTTACGGCGCGCTGGAACTGACCCAGCCGGAAGGCATCAAGCCGCCTTTTACCACCACTGCTTCCTCGTCGGAGCATCACCTGGCCTACGGGGAGAAGTTCTTTTACGAGGATACCCCGTACCAGCCCCACAGTCCGTATTCGGCTTCGAAAGCCTCGTCCGATCATTTCGTGCGGGCTTTTCACGATACTTACGGCATGCCGACGGTGGTTACCAACTGCTCGAACAACTACGGGCCGTACCAGTTTCCCGAAAAACTCATCCCGCTTTTCATCAACAACATCCGCCACGGAAAGCCGCTGCCCGTCTATGGGAAAGGTGAAAATGTGCGCGACTGGCTCTACGTCGAGGACCATGCGCGGGCCATCGACCTGATCTTCCACCAGGGGAAAACGGCCGATACGTACAATATCGGGGGCTTTAACGAGTGGAAAAACATCGACCTGATCCGCGTGCTCATCCACACGGTCGATCGTTTGCTGGGGAATGCGCCAGGGACGAGCGAACACCTGATCACCTACGTGACCGACCGGGCCGGACACGACTTGCGCTATGCGATCGATTCGACCAAACTGCAGAGGGAACTGGGCTGGGAGCCTTCCCTGCAATTCGAGGAGGGGATCGAAAAAACGGTTCGCTGGTATCTGGACAACCAGGAGTGGCTCGACCAGGTAACCAGCGGAGAGTATCAGAACTACTACCGGAAGATGTACGGGACGAAAGCATAAGCCACTCTTCCTCACGGGAAAAACAAGTTTGAATCTATGGAAATTCCTGACTCCCCGATGGAAAAAGGTTACCTGCATGTCTATACCGGCAACGGGAAAGGCAAGACCACGGCAGCCTTCGGCCTGGCTCTGCGCGCGGCGTTGGCCGGCAAGCGTGTATTCGTGGGACAGTTCGTCAAGAGCATGCGCTACCACGAGACCGGGATCGAATCGCTCCTTCCCCGGATCCACACCGAACAGTTCGGCCGAGGTTGCTTTCTGGACCGATCGGCCAAAGAAGAAGACCGTGTGGCTGCGCAGGAAGGTTGGGACCGCTGCCGGGAAGCTCTCACGGGGGAAGCCTACGATCTGGTAATCCTCGACGAACTGAACATTGCCCTGCATTTCGGTTTGCTGGATGTGCGGCAGGTCATTGAGGGCTTGAGGGGACGCGGGGCGCATGTAGAAGCGGTCGTTACCGGGCGATATGCTCCCCAAGCACTCATTGACGCGGCCGACTTGGTAACCGAAATGACCGAAGTAAAACATTACTACCGCAAGGGCGTGGAGAGCCGCGAGGGTATCGAGCGGTAACTTTACAGGCGGGCATGACAAGAAACCGGGAGGGCGGGCAAGCGAAGCGCCGGGGGCATTGCCCCCGGCGCTTCGCTTGCCCGCCCTCCC
>CABSLV010000002.1 GCA_902478645.1 uncultured Flavobacteriales bacterium
CCCCGCCGTATCGAACTGGTGGGACGACACGCCCAGATCGGCCAGGATGCCATCGACAGCCTCCACCCGATAAAAACGCAGGTAACGGGACATGTAGCGGAAGTTTTCCCCGACAAAGGTAAAGCGAGGGTCGTCAATCTCCCCGGCCGGCACTTCGCTGTCCTGGTCGAAGGCGAACAAACGGCCGCCTTGCCCCAAGCGGGAAAGGATTTCGCGCGAGTGTCCGCCGCCGCCGAACGTCGCATCGACGTACACACCGTCGGGCTTGATCGCAAGAGCATCGACGGACTCGTTCAAAAGTACGGGTACGTGGTAACTCATCGTCGTATTCATATCTCCCGGGAGGAACCATCACCTTCCTTCCCGGCGGATCCCATCAATTTTTCTGCCAACTCGGCATAGGAACTCTCCCCGCGGCCGAGCGCCTGTTCGTACAGATCCTTGTCCCACAACTCGAAGAAATTCCCCACCGGGGACAACACCACCTCCCGTTCGAAATGTGCCCAGACAGCCAGGTCGGCCGGGATATTCACCCGCCCCACCGCATCGGCCTCCACAAAGCGCACCCCCGCCATGAAACGGCGGATGAAGTCGCGGTGCTCCCGCACATAGGGATTCAAACGCTGGATCTTGCCCAACTCCTCCTCCCACATGCGGGACGTGTACATCTCCAAACACGTTTCCTGCATCGAGCGACGAATAAAAAATCCGCCGCCCATCTCTCCGCCCAGCGCCTTGCGCAGGGCCGAGGGCAGGGCTATACGTCCTTTGGCATCGGGTTTTACGGCAAATGTCTCGAGTATACGGTACATACGATCTATTATCGTTCAAAATTACTACATTTCCACCACACCTCCACCACTTTCCACCACTTTTTCCCATTTTATTTCTTATCTTTTTTTAACGACATTTTAAGACCCTCTCCGACACAAATTGCCGTAACTTTCCACATCGGCCAAAACCGAACAAAATCGCAGGAAAAACACAATACCCCATACAGAAATGAAAGCATTCAAGATCGCAGCCATCGGCATAGGATCTCTCGTCGGGCTGCTCATCGTGCTGATGATCACCATCCCCTATTTCTTCAAGGACAAGATCGTCGACACCGCCCTCCAGGCCGCCAACGAATCGCTCACCGCCCGGATCGTGGTCGATCCCTCGGACGTACACTTCTCGCTGTTCTCCCACTTCCCCAACTTCACCCTCGCCATCGAAGACTTCGCCATCGAAGGCACAGGAAAATTCGAAGGCACCACCCTGATCCGCGCTTCGAAGATCTACGCCGTGATCGACCTCGCCAGCGTCTTTTCCGGCACGCCCAACATCCGGGCCGTCGGACTGGAAAAACCCCAAATCCACCTGATCACCGCCAAGGACGGCAGTGCCAACTACGACATCGTCAAACCCTCGGACGAAAAGGGATCCGAGCCGGCCGACACGAGTGCCCTGGCGCTGAACATCGACCTGAAAAAATACAGTATCTCCCACGCCGAAGTGGATTACATCGACTCCACCTCGTCGATGGCCCTGCATATCGGCAACCTGAACCACTCGGGCAGCGGAGCGATGCGCTCTGAACGCTTTGCCCTGAAAACCGAGACCTCCATCGACACGCTCACCTTCGCCCTGGAAGGCACCCGCTACATCAAGGACGCCCGCATCCTGGGCAAAATCACCCTGGACATGGACATGGGCGCGATGGTCTTCACCGTCGACACCCAGGGCGAGGACTACAACCTGCACCTGAACGACATCGACCTGTTGTGTGAAGGTTCCCTCGGTCTGCTGGACGGCGGTGGCATGGACATCGACCTGCATCTGGGCAGCGGGAAGACCGAGTTCTCGTCCCTGCTCTCGATGCTTCCCCCGCAATATGCCTCGATGCTCGACGGGGTGAAAACCGAAGGGACCTTCGAGATGGACGCCACCGTCAAAGGCACCTACGGCGAAAATGCCTTCCCCGCTATCCAAGCGCTGCTCAAAGCCGAGAACGGCCGCATCCAATACCCCAAACTGCCCAAATCGATCGACGACATCCAGATCGACCTGCGGGTAGCTTCGCCCCAGAGCACCTCGCTCGACGCACTGACCATCGACATGCCCAAATGCACGATGAAAGTAGCCGACAGCCCGGTTTCCGCCACCCTGCAACTCGCCACCCCGATCAGCGATCCGGATATCCGCGCTTCGCTGAAGACCACGCTCGACGTAGCCTCGCTGCGCGATGTGATCCCGCTGGAGGAGGATGACCGGATCGACGGAAAGATCCTCGCCGACGTCTCGATCGCCGGCCGGATGTCCACCCTGGAAAAAGGCAACTACCAGGACTTCAAGGCCGACGGCAGCATCTCGATCCAAAACCTGGAATACGCCACCCGCTCGGTCGCACAACCGGTAAGGATCCCCTCGGCACAACTGATCTTCTCGCCTCAAGCCCTCGACCTTCGCTCTTTCGCCCTGGAGATCGGTGAAAGCGACCTTTCCCTTTCGGGACAACTGAAAAACTACCTCGGGTACTACCTGAAAGGACAAACCCTGCAGGGCAACCTGAATGTCTCCTCGAAAAACCTCGACCTGTCCTCCATCCTGCCGGCCGACAGCACTGCCACCGCCACCCCTGCCGCCCAGGAAACCGCACAATCCTCCCCGCAGGAAACCGCCGCCGCCCAGCCCATCCGCCTGCCCAAAGGCATCCGGTTCGACACGCAACTCGACCTGAAAAAAGTAAGCTACGGCACCATCGCCCTCTCCCAGGTTCAGGGACACCTGGGCCTGTACGACCAGATCGCCTACCTGAAAAACATCGCCATGCACGTAGCGGACGGCACGGTAAACGCTTCGGGTTCCTACGACGCCCGCCAGGAGGACAACGCCCTGGCCGACATGACTTTCTCGCTCTCCGGGCTCGACATCCCGCAGATGGCCGCCATGTTCACCAGCGTGAAGACCTTGGCACCGATAGCCTCTTCGGTGAGCGGACGGGTCAGCGGCTCGATCGCACTCAACACCCGCCTGGACGCAGCGATGCAGCCGGTGTACACCACGATGAACAGCCAGGGCACCCTGTCCACACAAGGTTTGCAGCTGAAGAACAGCGAATTTACCAAGACGCTGGGAAAAGCCCTCGGGATCTCCGCCCTGGGAAACGACCCGAAGGTGGAAGACCTCAACCTCAGCTATACCATCACCGACGGCCGGCTGACCGTCGCCCCGACTTCGTTCAAACTGGCCGGCATCGGAGCTACCCTGGCCGGCGATATGGTCCTCGAAGGGATGACCCTCGACATGACCACCGACCTGAAAGTACCCCGTACGATGCTGCCCCAGAGCATCAACCAGACGATCGACCAGGCCGTCTCGACCCTCACTTCCCTCGGGGTGAAGACTTCGGTAGGCGAAACGCTCGACATTGCCGGGCTGATCACCGGGGAGGCCACTTCGCCGAAATACTCCATTGCGTACGGTCCGGATCATAGCCCCTCGCTGGCCGACTACCTGAAATCCGAAACCGAAAAGGCCGCCAAAAACGCTGCCGAAGCCGCCAAGGAAAAAGCCGAAGAAAAAGTAAAGGAGCAGACCGACAACCTGAAAGACAAAGCGGTTGATGCCATCAAGGGTTTGTTCGGAGGCAAGAAATAACCCGCGACTTCCCTCCCAAAGACAAAAAAACAGGGCGCAACGGCCACACATTGCGCCCTTTTTAGTAATTTAGCCGCTGAATCCATCTCTTCTCCATGAGAAAAGACAAAAGAGAAAAATACGAACGCCGCCGGGTCAAATCGTCCTACGTATCGGTAGTGGTCAGCACCACGCTGGTGCTTTTCATCCTGGGGCTCATCGGGATGCTGGTGCTCTCCACGGACAACCTCACCCGCCACATCAAGGAAAACTTCGCCGTCGGGGTCACCCTGAAGGACGGCGTGAAACAACAGGACCTCGACCAGTTCATCCGCGCCATCGAAGTAGCTCCCTACGCCAAAGGTGTCCAGTTCGTCAGCCGGGAAGATGCCCTTCAAACCCTCAAGGACGACTTGGGCGAGGATTTCGTCGAGTTCGTCGGGGACAACCCCCTCAACGACCGCATCGACGTATTTTTCCGCGCCGAATATGCCGACAGCCGCCAGGTCGATTCGGTAGCCACGATGCTGATGAAAAACGACTTCGTCGATTCGGTGGACTACAACCGGATCATGCTGGACGAAATAAACTCCAACATCCGCACCATCAGCCTGTGGCTGGGTGCCTTCGCCATCCTGTTCCTGGTCGTGTCCATCCTGCTGATCAACAACTCGGTGCGTCTGACCATCTATTCCAAACGCTTTACCATCCGGACCATGCAGCTGGTGGGAGCCACCCCGAAGTTCATCCGCCGGCCCTTTGTCAACCGCCTGGTAGGCAGCGCATTGATCAGCGCCTTCATCGCCTTGATCCTGCTCTCCGGCATCGTATATTACCTGTACCAGTGGCAGCCCGAATACCGGATCGTACTGGACCTGCGGCTCATCGGAGCCTTGTACTGCGGCCTGGTGGTCATATCGGTGCTCATCACGATGATCAGCGGCCGGACGGCCGTGCGCAAATTCCTCGGCATGCGCGCCGAAGACCTGTATTACTAACCCCCGTTTCAAAACACAAACCACACGCCTTATGAAAGCCTCGCAAAGCACCTTTCTCTTCACCCGGAACAATTACCTCCTGATGGCGGCCGGAGTGGTCGTCATCCTGCTGGGATTTCTCCTGATGAGCGGAGGTAACGACCCCGACTTGACCCAGTTCAACGAAGCGATCTTTTCCCGCCGGCGCATCTTCTGGGCACCGCTGATCGTTATCCTGGGATTCGTGATCGAGATCATCGCCATCTTTTACTCCCCGCGCAAGAAAAGCGACACCCCGGCAGAGAAATAACCCCGGGACGTCCCGCCCGGGAGGGCGGAAAAGCATCTCCCACCCCGGATTGGGGAAATCGTCCCCCGCACGGCAAAGTATCTTACCCTGTTTAACCCCTTAACCTTCTTTATGCTATGGATTTATGGCAAGCGATCCTTTTGGGCATCATCCAAGGACTGGCAGAATTCCTGCCCGTCTCTTCCAGCGGACAACTGGAACTGGCCAAAGCCGCCCTCGGAGTAGACCTGGAAGGAAGCGCCGGACTGGCCTTTACCATCTACCTCCACGTCGGGACCGCCCTGGCGACGGTAGTCGTCTTCCGAAAAACGATCTGGGACTTGCTCAAAGGGCTCTTTGAATTCCGTTGGAACGAGCAGACACGCTATCTGGCCATGATCGCCGTCTCGATGATCCCGGCCGGGATCGCCGGGCTTTTCTTCATGGACTACATCGACCTGCTCTTCGAAGGCAATGTCCTGCTGGTCGGCTCCATGCTCATCCTCACCGCCGCCCTGCTGCTGGTAGCGGACCGCGCCCGGGACACCACCCGGAAAGTGTCGTTCGCCAGCGCACTGATCATCGGCCTCTCTCAAGCCTTGGCCATCCTGCCCGGACTGTCCCGTTCCGGCACAACGATATCCACTTCGGCCCTCTGCAAGGTAGACCGAGGCGACGCCGCCCGCTTCTCGTTCCTGATGGTGCTCCCGCTTATCTTCGGGCAGATCGCCAAAGACATCCTGGACGGAGGGCTCTCGGCCGACATGTCCCAAAGCGGCACAGGTGTCATCCTAGTGGGAACTCTGGTGTCGTTCCTGGTAGGCATCGCCGCCTGCCGCTGGATGATCGCCCTGGTAAAACGCGCACAGCTGAAATGGTTTGCCGTCTACTGCCTGATCGTCGGGGTGGCCGCCATCGCATGGAAGCTGTTTTTCTAATGCACACCTGCTGCGGGCAGAAAAGTCCCGCGCAGCGATAAAAAATCCGACAACGCCATGCGTTGCCGGATTTTTTATTTTACCGCAGAGCAGATCGCTTTTTTACCACGCTCCCACGTATATATCGCCCGAAACGGCATTGGCCCGCACTTGAACCCCATTTCCCGAAGTATTCAACTCCAAACGGCGGCTGGCGCGCGCCACACCCGAAATCTCGATCTCGCTGCTCACTCCGCTGAGCGAGTAACTATGTGACTTCAGGTCGCCCTTCAGGTAAAGGCGAATATCGCCCGAGACGGATTTGATCGACGTCTGCCGGACCTTGGGTCCCATGAACAGACACACATTGCCGGAAGTGGAGGACGCTCCGACCAGGGAAAAATCCACCCCGGTCTTGCTTCCCTTGGCCTGCACATCACCCGAAACGGTAGTTACATCGATCTTGTTGCCCGCACAATCGGCCAGGGAAACATCGCCCGAAGTAGTACGTACCACGGCCAAGGCAGACGTGATCCCCTTGAGGGTCATATCGCCCGAGACCGTGCTCACCGACAGGTCGTCCGCCGATACGCCGACCAGCGACACATCGCCCGAGACAGACGAAACTTCCGCTCCCTCCAAACGAAGCCCCTGCAACGAGACATCGCCCGAAACACCTTTGACGACTACAACCTGCACATCCTCTGGAGCCTCGATACGGATGTAGCCCTGCGCACGGCGGATGGACACCGAGCGGAGCGTTTGGTAGACTTCCAAGGTCGAACCCGACTTGCGCGCCTGGATGCTGAAATTCTTTTCCCGAATATCCATGTAGTCCACCCGGCACTCGACCTTGGTCTGCGCACCGTCTGTTTTGACCACACTCACCGGCAAGACCGACTGCACTACCTTGATGGTGGTCACCCCCGAATAAGCCGCATCGATAAACACTTTGTTCTCGATCGTCTCCGCCCCAACGGTTCCCACCATCCACAGGGCGCAAAATAACAAGAGTATTTTCTTCATCGCACTTCTTTCGTATTTGCGTTTGACATTCTTTCTTTTCTCCTCTCCGCCACTTTCTACCAAGAGCGCACATCGACCCCGCCCGAAACCGTCGTGGCCTTCAGGTTTACTCCTCCGCTCTGGCCTTCGCTTTCGAAATGGCGCCGGGATTCACCGACCCCGGCCACCCGTACTCCGCCCGAAGTGGCATTCAAATCGTAACCGTTGCGGCTCAGATCACCTTTGAGGTACACGTCGATCCCGCCCGAAATACTCTCCAAAGATACCTCTTGTGCCGAATCTTCCAAATAGACTTTCACTCCGCCCGAGACGGTTTCCCCCTCCATTTGGTTGGCCGACAAAGCCTCGGCGCGAATCCCGCCCGAGACGGTCTTGCAAGTGAGCCACTTTCCCCATACCTGCGAGAGCTCTACACCTCCCGAGACCGTACTCAAGTTCATTTGCTCGGCATTCACTCCACTCACTTTCACTCCCCCCGAAACCGTCTGCGCCTTCAGGCGATCCAAAGAAACCCCTTCGGCATAAATTCCGCCCGAGACCCCCTGGATGTCCACCTCCCGCACCGAAGCGGGCACCCGCAGTTCGAGGTAGCACCCCGAGGCCTGTCGGCAAACCACTCCGTCCTTGGGCGTCTGATAGATCTCCAGCACGCCTCCGTCCTGGCGCACGCCGATCTTGTAGTCGGGGACATTGACCTTCATCTGCCCTGCGTAGCACACTACCGACACACTATCCGATGTACCGGGAAGGATACGCACCGGGAAAATGCTCTGCGCCACCCGAATGGTTCGCACCCCGGCATACTGGCCGTCGAGAAGGGTCGTGTCCTTCCACTGAACCGCATTCCCCTCCGACCATCCGGAACGGTTCACGGCACTCCAACCGCATCCGGCAGCCAACAAAGCGAAAACCGCAGCAAAAGCCGCAAAAAATATCTTCTTCATAGCGAACTCCATTTATATTTTCTCTGTTATTTCCTTTTGCCTTATTTCCGGGAAGAAATATGCACTTTTTCCCATCCGCAACAATCGCCCGGATCGACCTTTCCACGCGTACTGACCAATTCCAACGAGCGCACCGTCAGCCCTTCGGCCTGCACATCGCCCCGGTTTTTTACCTTTACCGCCTCCACGCAAGCCGGCACCTCTACCGTAACCATCTGCCGGGACGTCCCCTCAAACGACCCGCCGTCCGGAACCCGAAGGATCAGGCGATCGCCGTCCTGCTCATACCGGGGCTGCGCTGCGGACATTCCTGCATTCCCATTCTGAAATCCTTCTATCCGAACATACAAGGTGTCGTTTCGGCTAGGCAAAAGGTGTGTCTGCCCATCTTTCTGACGGATCTCGAGGGCGAGAAGTCCGGCAAATGAGCCTTCCTGCAGCGCCCTCTCCGTATTGTTCTCAAAGGCCACCCCTTCCGTACAAGCCCCGGCAAACAGGCAAACGAAAGACAGACCGATCCATGGCATTTTCTTCATTTCTTCTTTCCTTCTTTCTTTTCAACAACATTAGACCGGAAAAACGGCAAAAAGGTTACAGCAGAAGTGTTATTTTTTTCATCCCGGGGGATTGCTTACCTTTGCGCCATCTGAAATACAAGCAAAAAGACACCTATCATGCTCACGGTATCCAACCTTTCCCTCCAATTCGGCAAACGGGTCCTCTTCGAGGAGGTCAATCTGAAATTTACCCCCGGGAACTGCTACGGGGTCATCGGCGCCAACGGAGCCGGAAAATCCACCTTTCTCAAGATCCTCTCCGGAGAGATCGAACCCACCAGCGGGTCCGTATCCCTGGAAAAAGACAAACGAATGTCCGTCCTTTCCCAGGACCACTATGCCTTCGACGACCGCACGGTGCTCGATACCGTCATTTCGGGCAACAGCCGCCTCTCCGAGATAAAAGCCGAGTTGGACGCAGTCTATGCCAAACCCGACTTTTCGGACGAAGACGGCATCCGCGCCGGAGAATTGAGCGATGCCTTCGAAAAAATGGGCGGATGGAATGCCGAAAGCGACGCCGCCTCGCTGCTTTCCTCACTGGGCATCTCGGAGGACAAACACTACTCCATGATGGCCGATCTGGAAACCAAGGACAAAGTGCGCGTACTGCTGGCCCGCGCCCTGTTCGGCAACCCGGACGTGCTCATCCTCGACGAGCCGACCAACGACCTGGACATCTACACCGTCGGTTGGCTGGAGGATTTCCTGGCCAACTACGACAATACCGTCATCGTCGTCTCGCACGACCGACACTTCCTGGATGCCGTAGCCACCCACATCGTGGACATCGACTTCAAAAAGATCAAAACCTTCTCGGGCAACTATACCTTCTGGTACGAGTCCAGCCAACTGGCCGCCCGCCAGCGCGCCCAGCAAAACAAAAAGACCGAGGAAAAACGCCGGGAACTGCAGGCGTTCATCGAACGCTTCGCAGCCAACGTCGCCAAGAGCCGCCAAGCCACCTCGCGGCGCAAGATGCTGGAAAAACTCAACATCGACGAGATCGAACCCTCCTCGCGTCGTTACCCCGGCATCATCTTCGAGGCCGAACGCGAGATCGGCGACCAATTGCTCCACATCGAAGGACTGTCCAAGAGCCTTGACGAGCAGGTGCTGTTCCACGACCTGAACCTCAACCTCAAGAAAGGCGACAAGGTAGCCTTCCTTTCCCGTGACTCGCGCGCTACCACCGCCCTGTACAACATCCTGGCCGAAGAAGACCAACCCGACGCCGGCCGCTTCGAATGGGGAGTAACCACCTCCCGGGCCTACCTCCCGGCCGACAACAGCCGGTATTTCGACAACGACCTTTCCCTGGTGGACTGGCTGCGCCAATGGGCCCGCAGCGAAGCGGAACGCGATGAATCCTACGTACGCGGATTCCTGGGACGGATGCTCTTCAGCGGCGAAGAAGCCTTGAAAAGAGTAAACGTGCTCTCCGGAGGCGAGAAAGTGCGCTGCATGCTCTCCCGCATGATGATGGTGCGCGCCAATGTCCTGATGGTGGACGAACCGACCAACCACCTGGATATGGAATCCATCCAGGCGTTCAACAACGGCCTGACCCTGTTCCGGGGGACGGTGCTGATGACCTCTCACGACCACCAGTTCGTCCAGACGGTGGCCAACCGCATCGTGGAGATCGGTCCCAAAGGCATCATCGACCGCTACATGACCTACGACGAGTACATCGCCGACAAAAAGATCCGCGAACTGCGCGAGGCCTTGTACTGATCGCCTGGTATTTCCACTTACTCAGAGCGGGGAGACGCGCGGCCAAAGGCCGCGCGTCTCCCCGCTCTGAATTTTCCCCCGTTCTGACAGGGATAGCCTCAAAACAGCGCCCGCGTATCGCTGACCACCTGCAAGGAATCTCCCTGCAAAAAAGCCCGGGCAATCTCCTCGGCGCCGTTCGAGATGGAGCAACGCGCCACCTGAGGGCCGCATACCTGGCGCACCCGCACTTTCCCCAGCAATCTCACCGCTTCTCTTCCCGCCACCTCGTACCATTGATACACCAGGAAACGGTCTCCGCTGCGAACCCCCTGCGAAGTTCCGCACCCAAGGTACAACTCCTTGTACCTTCCCTTGGTATCAGGGGCTTCGAGTTGCAACACACAAGTCTCAAAACGGAACTGCGTATCGATATAGTACTCCATCTTGGCCGGCAAACTCTCGAAAGCTTTCTGCTCCGCTTCTCCCACTGTCCGACCGGAGCCCGTCAGCCGAAATTCCTGGGCGTCGGACACCTCTCCGCTCGCCAGATCGTAGGACGTAAGGGAGAACACGATGTCCACCTCCCGACTGTCTTCCCTGCGCGAGAGCTCCGCCCGGGAAACATACCCCACGAGCAAGTAGCGCCCACCGAGAGAGCCCATCCGTTCCTTTCTGGTTTCTTGCTGCCAGGCGGTTTCGCGCTGTCCCCAGAGGGCATTCCTCCAAACTGCCTCCTCGAGATACAATTCACGAACCATTCGCGCATCGATCACCCGATGGCGTCCCCGCCGGAGAAATCCCTCGACCACCCCGCTGCGCACCCGCTCGGCATAAGCCGGAGAGACACCCCGGGCCGTAAAGAAATAATCGATCACCACCGCGTCCCGATCGGGCTGCCCGTCCACCTGCTGGGCGGATAGCGTAAAATACGACAGGACCGCAAGAACAAAAACCACGTTGCGAAAAAAGTTTCGTATCATCTGCGATGTTTTTTCATGACAAACTTCCTGTTCAAAAGAAACGAGCCGTTTCCCTTCTTCGGAAAACGGCTCGTGTTTTTGATCCGACGGGCGGATTCGCTTATTTTCTCAAGCCAAGCTGTTCGATGAGCTTACGGTAACGCTCGATGTCTACTCGCTTGAGATACTCCAGCAGGCTGCGGCGCTTACCTACGAGTTTGACCAACGCACGCTCCGTACCGAAGTCGTGAATGTTCTTCTTCAGATGTTCGGTCAGGTGGTTGATACGATAGGTGAAAAGAGCGATCTGCCCTTCGGTCGAACCCGTGTCAGTAGCCGATTTGCCGTACTGAGCGAAAATTTCCTGTTTTTTTTCTTTGGTCAGATACATGCCAATATTGTTTTAAATGATTGTTATGTATGGTATTTTGAATACGCGGGCAAAGATACGGATAGTTTGCGGTTTGCGCAAAAGGTTTCCGGATATTATTTCGCCGCGGCCGAATGTTTTGTGAAAAACACCCGTCCTTGTCCTAATAATAGTTTAAAAACACGAAAAAAATTCCACGCCTGCCCAAATGTTAGTAAATTTGGGCTTTGTTTCCCTCAAAACAAGGAGAAAAGAAAGAATGAACTTACTCAAACGCTACAAATATCTGCTGGCTGTCACGATCGTCGGTTTGGTCGGATTTTCAGCCGCCCTGCGGCTCAATGCCGCGCAAGCCTCGGATGAACGTCCGGACAAGGCGCAATTCCTCACCCAACTGGTGTCCTACATCATCGGGCAATGGCATTACGACCCCAAAGCCATCGACGATTCGCTGTCCGTATCGGTGTACGACGAGTACCTCAAGACCCTCGACTTCGGAAAACGCTACTTCACCCAGGCGGACTCCGCCCTGCTGGACCGCTACCGGTACGAGATAGACGACCAGATCCTTGCCGGGGACACCATGTTTTTCCACTCGGCCACCTCGGTATTCAAGACCCGGATGGAAATGGTTGCCGCTTCGCTGGACTCGCTGCTGGCCACCCCGATGGACTTCACCGTGGAGGAAACGCTCGACCCCAATGACACGACCTATGCCCGCGACATGACCCAGGTCATGGACCGCTGGCGCCGTTACCTGAAGTACAACGTGCTGACCCGCCTGTACAGTGACCTGAAGACCGAAGAGGACAAAGCCTCCAAAGACAGCACCTATGTAGCCAAGACGACCGAAGAGCTGGAGAAAAAAGCACGGGAAGCCGTACTGAAGAACTTCCGGGACTACTTCAAGCGGATCGACGAATTGGACGAAGAAGACTGGTTCTCGATGTACCTCAACGCCTTCACGATGTACTTCGACCCGCACACCCAGTACATGGCACCCCGTGAGGAAAAAGACTTCAACACCAGCATCTCGGGACAGTTGGAAGGCATCGGGGCCGTCCTGCAACAGAAGGACGGATATACCACCATCGCCAGCATCGTACCGGGATCACCGGCCGCCAAAAGCGGCCAACTGGCGGTGGGCGATCAGATCCTGGAAGTAGCCCAAGGGAACGACGAATACGTCAATATCGTCGGCATGCGCTTGGACGATGCCGTCGATCTGATCCGGGGCAAGAAAGGCTCGACCGTACGCCTGAAAGTACAGCAGGCCGACGGAGCCATCAAGGAAGTACCCCTGGTACGCGACGTGGTGGAACTCGAAGAGACCTTCGTGCGCTCGGCCGTAGTGGAAAAGGACGGACGCAAATACGGAGTGGTCTACGTACCGAAATTCTACGTCAATTTTGAAAACGAGGACGGCCGGGAAAGTTCGGACGACCTGGCCAAAGAGATCGCCCAACTGAAGAAAGAAGGCATCGAAGGCATCGTGCTCGACCTGCGCAACAACACCGGCGGAGCCCTCACGGGTGCGGTGAAGATGGGCGGGCTGTTCATCGACCAAGGCCCCATCGTCCAGGTCAAGACCCGCGAAGGCCAGATCCGCGTACTGCCGGACAACGATCCTTCCGTCGCTTGGGACGGCCCGCTGGTTGTGCTGGTCAATGAAATATCGGCCTCGGCTTCCGAGATCTTTGCCGGAGCGATGAAGGACTACAACCGCGCCATCATCGTCGGCTCGAAACAGACCTACGGGAAAGGATCCGTGCAGAACATCGTCGAACTGGACAACATGGTGCGGGGCAAACTCTTCGGCGACGATGCCCTGGGAGCCCTTCGCCTGACCATCGAAAAATTCTACCGCGTCAACGGCGCCGGCAATCAGTTGCAGGGCGTAGCTTCCGACGTGGAAATCCCCGATGTATATTCGGTGATCGAGATGAACGAAAGCACCGAAAACCTTCCCATGCCGTGGGATTCCATCCCGGCAGCCCGGTACTACCGTTTGGACAACGATTTCGCTCCCGTGATCGAACGGGCGCGGGCACGGATCGAGGCCGATCCCTACTTCCAACAGGTACAGGAAAACATCGCCTGGCTCAAGAGCCGCAAGGAAAGCCGGCCCATTCCCCTTTCGCTGGAAGGCTTCCGTCAGGACGACAGCCTGTACCGCGCCGAAGCCAAACGTTTCGATTCGATCAACAAATTCCGCTCGGAACTGGAATACGTCTCGCCCCGGTACGAACAGGCCCTCACCGCCACCGATTCGACCTTGGCCTCCAAACGGAAGACCTGGCACGAAGACCTGCGAAAAGATGCCGCCATGCAACAGGCCGTCGAGATCCTTTCCGACATCCGATAACACACCATCCGCTTTACGCGCATAACGATTGACACTCGCCCGAATGGTTTCCCGAGAAACACGACAAGAAGAGAAAAAAGACAAAGACGCATCGCAATCGGTATTCGGAATCACTCTGGAAAGGTTCAAACGCAACCTTCCCGGTGTGATTTCGTTTTGGTTCATCCTCGCCATCGGCCTGGTGGCCCTGCTGGCCTATGCCCTGGCTCCGGACAACACCACGTATGCCAACACGATGCACCTGGCCCTGTCCAACAAGACACCGGGCTTTACCATCGACCTGATCCAGACCGAAAAGCCGGGCGCAGACAAACAATCGATCTTCTCCATCCTGTGGAACGGCCGCACCCCGCTGCTCTCCAGCATTCCCGTCACGGAATACTCCATCGAGGGCGACTCCATCCGCTACCGCGAATACGTCGGTGAAGGGGTGTCCTCCCCGGAAAAGACGATGGCCTGCTCGCCGCTGACCAAAGTGGAAAAGACGACATTTTACCTGGGCACCGACCGCTACGGCCGCGACCTGCTCAGCCGAATGATCATCGGTTCGCGCATTTCGTTTTCCATCGGGTTCGTAGCCGTACTCATCGCCATCATCATCGGGGTGAGCCTGGGCTCCATCGCCGGTTATTTCGGCGGCAAGGCCGATGCACTGATCATGTGGCTGATCAACATCATGTGGTCCATCCCTACCCTGCTGATGGTCATTGCCGTCACTTTCGCCTTGGGCAAAGGTGTTTGGCAGGTTTACGTGGCCGTCGGGCTGACCATGTGGGTGGAAGTGGCCCGTATGGTGCGCGGGCAAGTGATCTCGGCCAAACAAATGCAGTATGTCGAGGCGGCCCGTGCCTTGGGCTTCGGCAAACTGCGCATCATCTCCCGGCATATCCTGCCCAATATCTGGGGAGTGGTCATCGTGATCACCGCCTCCAATTTCGCTTCGGCCATCCTGATGGAAAGCGGATTGAGTTTCCTGGGACTCGGCGCACAACCGCCCATCCCGTCCTGGGGAGGCATCATCCGTGACCACTACATGTACATGGTGATGGGCAAACCTTACCTGGCCCTGGTTCCCGGAACGATGATCATGCTCCTGGTACTGGCCTTCATGACCTTCGGGAACACCCTGAGGGATGCTTTGGACGTAAAATCTTAACCGATCGATATTCACTATCGCTATGAGTGAAAACATCAAACACGAATGCGGCATCGCCATGGTCCGCCTGCTCAAGCCGCTCGAGTATTACCAACAGAAATACGGCAGCGCTTTCTGGGGCTTGAACAAGATGTATCTCCTGATGGAGAAACAGCACAACCGAGGGCAGGACGGCGCCGGCATCGCTGCGGTAAAGATCGATGCACCGGTCGGTCGTCCCTACATCGACCGCGTCCGTTCGAAAGACCCGCAATCCATCCTCGAAGTATTCAAGAAAGTAAACAGCGACATCAACCGCCTGATGGCCTCCCGCCCCAAGGCCGAAACTCCTCAACAGGACTTGGAATGGATCCGGGGAAACATTCCTTTTGCTTCGGACATCTACCTCGGGCACGTGCGCTACGGCACCTACGGAGGAAATACCATCGAGGCCGTACACCCGTTCATGCGCGAGAACATCACCGCGGCCAAAACGCTGGTGGTAGCCGGCAACTTCAACATGACCAATGTGGACTTCCTCTACAACCGCTTGGTGGAAATGGGGCACCACCCCATCGCCAAGCTGGATACCATCACGGTGATGGAACGCATCGGGCACTTCCTGGACGAAGAAGTCGATGCGCTCTTCGCCCGCTATAAATCCGAAGGGCTGCACGGAGTGGAATTGGCCGAACGGGTCGCCCAACAGTTCGACACCCATACGGTATTGGTACGCGCCGCCAAACGCTTCGACGGCGGCTTTGCCATCGCCGGACTGGTAGGACAGGGCGATGCTTTCGTCCTGCGCGATCCGGCCGGTATCCGCCCGGCTTTCTACTATGCCGACGAGGAAGTCATCGTGGTAGCCTCCGAACGCCCGGTAATCCAAACCACATTCAACGTACCGATCGACTCCGTACACGAGATCGAACCCGGCAACGCCTTGATCATGCACCGCGACGGCCGCTACGAACTGACCCCGGTGATGGCACCCCTGCCGAAAAAAGCCTGCTCGTTCGAGCGCATCTATTTCTCGCGGGGCAGCGACGCCGACATCTACCGCGAACGGAAAACCCTGGGGCGCAACCTGGTGGAACCCGTGCTGAAAAAGATAGACTACGACATCCCCCATACGGTCTTTTCCTACATCCCCAATACGGCCGAAAGTTCGTATTTCGGACTGATGGAAGGATTTGAAGAGTACCTCAACGAACGCAAAGCCCGCGAAATATCGGCCTTGATCGCCTCGGGGGAGACTCCCTCCGAAGAACGCATCCACGACATTCTCTCGTGCCGGATCCGCAGCGAAAAGATCGCCATCAAGGATGCCAAACTGCGCACCTTCATCACCGAAGACGCCTCGCGCGACGACATGGTGGCCCACGTCTATGACGTTACCTACGGAGTGGTTCGCCCACAGGACAACCTGGTACTGATCGATGACTCCATCGTACGCGGGACGACCCTTCGCCAGAGCATCGTACGCATCATGGACCGCCTGCACCCGGCTCATCTGATCATCCTCTCCAGCGCCCCGCAGATCCGCTATCCGGACTGCTACGGCATCGACATGGCTCGCCTGGACGACTTCATTGCCTTCCGCGCAGCGATCGAGCTGCTTCGGGACAACGGATTGGAGGAGATCATCGACCAGGTGTACCGCAAATGCAAGGCACAACAGGGACACGACGACACCGAGATGGTCAATTACGTCAAGGAGATCTATGCCCCGTTTACCGACACCCAGATTTCGGACAAGATCGCCGAATTGATCACCGCCCCCGACATCCATGCGCGAGTGAGCGTGATCTACCAGACGGTCGAAGGCTTGCACAAGGCTTGCCCGAACCACCTGGGCGACTGGTACTTTACCGGCGACTATCCCACCGCCGGCGGCAACCGGGTGGTCAACCAGGCGTTCATCAACTTCATGGAAGGACGCAAGGAGCGCGCCTACTGAGACGGTCCTGCTCCCCAAGCGAGCGAAGGCGCCGGGTCCTTGGACCCGGCGCCTTCGCTCGCTTGGGGAGCTAGGGATCACGGCTGAAACGCAACCACCATCTGCCTGTTTCTCCCATCCAAAAAAAGAGAGAAAGGAAACATTTTTTTCCCTACCTTTGCAAACGAAAAAACAGAAGCGGACTCCCCGGGCGACGTTCTCTCCCGGGCCCTTCGCAAAACAAACATCCAATGGACGACTATCATCCGGAAAATTTCTTAACCCCGGACAGAGTCTGACTCGCAGCGCGGCGGTACGGACTTTGTCCTTAAAAAGTCTTGTACCATGCGCACATTCATCAACGGTGAGAACGGGCTGACCATCCTGGATCATTGGCAGCCGAACTGCTGGATCAACATCGAGTGCCCTACGCTCGAAGAACTGAATTACCTCACCGAGGAACTTCACATTCCGCAATCTTTCCTCAACGACATCGAAGACCCCGACGAGCGTCCCCGTATCGAACTGGAGGACGACTGGAAGATCATCATCATCCGTATTCCAGTACGCGATACCGCCAGCCGTAACGTGCCGTTTTTCACCGTCCCCTTGGGTATCATCCTGCGAGGAGATGTGATCGTCACCCTGTGCTACCACCAGAACGAAATGATCGCCGACCTGATCAGTTACAACCAGCGGAAGAACCGCGGGTTTACCAACAGTTACAACCTGGTGCTCCGTTTGCTGCTCTCCTCGTCGGTATGGTTCCTGAAATACCTCAAGCAGCTCAACATCGAAGTAAAACGCGCCGAGAAAAAACTGGAACGCTCGGTCAAAAACAGCGAACTCCAGTCGTTGCTGCACATCGAAAACTGCTACGTATTCTTCATCACCTCCATCAACGGCAACCTGATCCTGCTCCAGCGGCTCAAGAGTCTGAAAAGCGGTCGTGAATACTTCGATGAAGACCTGCTGGAAGATGCCGAAATCGAGCTCCGCCAGGCGCAGGAATCGACCAACATCTACTCCGGCATCCTTTCCGGCATGATGGACGCCTACGCCTCGGTGATCTCCAACAACGTGAACGACATCATGAAGCAGCTCACCTCGGTATCCATCGTACTGATGATCCCGACGATGATCGCCTCTTTCTACGGAATGAACGTCCCCAATCCGCTTCAATACAGCCGCTGGGGCCTTACCGGCATCATCGCCTTTTCCATCCTGCTGTCCATCGTCGGCATCTGGCTGCTGCGCAAGCGAAAATGGTTCTGATCCGGAACCATTTTTCCCGCCACGGACGCCTCCTTTTACCGGGAAAGGGGCCGTTTTTTATTTCCTCCCAACAAATAAACTGGGGCACAAGGTATTGCAAGCGCAAAAATCTTTGCCACTGCTATTGCAGTTTGGGGGACTATTCCTAAATTGCGGCCTCGAAACAGACACACGAAACACGATACAACCATTCACAAAAGGACTATGAAGAGACTTATCATCGATTCCAAGAAGATGACGCCCGAGATTATGGCCCTGGTCAAGGAAAAGTACCCCGAAGGGTATTACGAGGATGATATCATAGTGTTCAAAAACCACAAGAACGAAACCATCGAAGCCATCCAGGTCGAGACCCCCGATACGATCTACCTGATCAAGATCGGAAAATACCTCTCGGTGGGACTGGAGAATTTCGAAATGGAAGTCGATGTCGATCCGCAGGTAAAACCCGGAGAAATCGACGAAACCGAAGAGGAGGAAGAGGAAGAAGAATACGACCGTCCCGACCAGGACGACTCGGATGAAGACGACGAGGATATCGAACCTACCGAAGACGAGGACGACGAAGACGATGAAAAATCCCCGGTAGTAAAAACCACGAAGAAAAAGAAATAAATCTTCTCCCCAACAAAAAGAAAAACGGCCCGAAAAAATCGAGCCGTTTTTCTTTTTCAAAGAGTTTCTATCCCTCGCTTACTGAACGCCTTTCATCGCACGGAAAAGCAGCGGAGAGAGCAGCATCAACAGCACTCCAGCCACCAGCGACTGCCAAGCGATGAATTCGAACGACTGCATCGAAGGAGCGATAGCCTGCGCTACTTTCTCCATTTGCTGTGCCATGAAGTTCCCGATAGCGATCGAACCCATCCACAAGCCCATCAGCACATTGACGATCCCGGCAGGAGAAAGTTTGGTTACCATCGAAAGTCCTACGGGCGACATGCACAGTTCGGCGCACGTCTGGATGCAATACACGGCCAACAACCACGCCGCGGACACCTTGACGATTTCCCCATCGGGTCCCAAAGTCAGGTTATACGCATAGGCCATGATGAAAAAGCTCCCGGCGAGCAAAAGAAGCGATATGGCGAACTTCATCGGCGTATTGGGGTTGGCCTTCCTCTTGTCCAAGAAAGTCCACAGCAGGGAAAATACAGGGCCGAGAAGGATCACAAAAAGCGGATTGATGCTCTGGAACAGCGACGCCGGGATAAAGCCCCGGTCAGTGCGCACATTGGCAAACTCGGTAAACGTCGTACCAGCCTGCTCGAACCCCGCAAAAAAGGCGATATTAAACACCGCCAAAGCGAAAATCACCCCCACGCGGCTCCACTGCGTAGCTCCGCTGGTTCCTTTTACCACACTGGAAAGGATGTAGGCCGCTACACCCAAGCCCAGGACCCAATAGGCCACGTTCATGATATTTTCCGGCACGTACATCAACAGGAAGACGATCAGCAGGATCAACGCCACGACCCCCAGCGTCCAGTACAGGATCGTAAACCAGTCCTTGCGCACGAGCTGCATTGCCCCCTGAGGATGCTTGGGTGGCAGGCCGATACCGGCCGTCGTCGTACGGGAGACATAAAAGACGATCAGGCAAATGAACATCCCGACCACCGAAGCCAGGAAACCGTATTTCCAACCGATCTGTTCCCCGAAAAATCCCGAAGCGAACGGAGCGATGAAAGCGCCGATGTTGATCCCCATGTAAAAGATCGTAAAGCCCACATCACGACGGGCATCGTTCTCGGGATATACCGCACCGACCATCGCCGTAACATTGGGCTTGAAAAAACCGTTGCCCATGATCAGCAGCCCCAGTCCTGCGTAAAGCAGATATTTCTTGAGCGCCATCACTTCAGAAGAGAACGCCTCCTGAGCATAAAACATGGCACTTATCGCCAGCGAAAGCTGCCCCACGGCCATCAACAAGGCACCCACATACGTACATATCTTCTGTCCAAGCCACTTGTCGGCCAAAATACCGCCGATGATCGGGGTTACATAGACCAGCCCGAGGTAGATTCCGTAGATGGACATTGCTTCCATCCGGTCCATCCCGAACCCTCCGGTAGCAAAGGCTGCCGTAAGGAACAGGAACAACATTGCTCGCATCGTATAGAAACTGAAGCGCTCGCAGATCCCGGTGGAAAAGACGGAAAGGAGTCCCATCGGCTGCCCGAAAAATGTTTTCTCTTTCATTTTTAACAAGTCACTGTTTTTTCGACGCTAATTTAAGGATTATTGACAAGACCGCTGACCGGAGAGGTCATTTTTCCCCTTGCAAGCCACGAAAAGTTTTGCCGAAAGAAAAAAGCCGCTTATATTTGCAGTGCTCAAAGCCCGGATGGCGGAATTGGTAGACGCACTGGACTCAAAATCCAGCGCCCGCAAGGGTGTGCGGGTTCGACCCCCGCTCCGGGTACTCCTTATCAAAGGCCTTGCAATCTTGTTGCGAGGCTTTTTTGTTTTCCCCTTCTCACTTATCCCACCCGGGACAAACCTCCTTCTCACTTTCCAAAGAGCCATCCCTCAAAATTCCGACTTCCCCCCCTCCCCGCGCAGTATCGCTTGCGCACTCCCCTCCCAACAGGCTCAAGTCTTTATCCTGCACAACACAAAACACGGCGTCTGCCGGTCCAATATCTCCTCAACGCTTTCCCTGTCTGTATAAACACAAAAAACCGGCGGCCTGAAAAGGCCGCCGGCTAAAGTCAACAATCGAAAGACTGTCTATTACAGATAATCCTGATAGCCAGGGTTCTGGGTAAGATTGTCCTCCCCATGCTCTCTGTAATAGATGATCTGATTGATAGGAATGCAAGCCAGCCAGGAACGAGTCTGCTGAGCCGAGCTACGCAGGTCGGAACGACCCGTGATCCACCATCCCTTCATGTATTCGAGGACAGCTCTCGCTTCTGCGTCTTCCACCTTCACGGCATAATCCTTGTCGGTGTAAGCGGTCTTCTTGTAGAAGGAATAGTCACCAGCATCCCATTTTGCCAGTTTGTAATCCGGGAACAGACGCTGTTCGCCGTCCGGACGTACAATCCACAGACCCGGAGAGCTACTAGCGAATGCATCCAACGCCAGTTTCCACTCGTTGGCCTGAGCGATGTCGGCAGCATCGCCGGAAGCAGCAGCCTGAGCAGCAGCAACAGCACGATCGTACAGAGCCTCCATGTTGAAGTAAGCACCGCACTGGAGCAGGTTACCTTCAGGGTTGTTTACGAAGTAGTTAACCTCGGACATATCCTTGTTGCCCCATCCAGCTTCCTTGCTACCTCCAGCATACTGTCCGAAGTAGTTATCAATCTCACGAACCGGCTCCTGGTTGTAACGGCCAGGGTAGCTGTCGTAACGATAGATATAGTTGAGCTGCTGGCCATAAGCACGCAGGTCACGGTTACGAACCCAGTCGTAAGCCAACTCTACGGTACGTTCACGACGCAGTTCCCAGATCAAAGCTTTGGCAGGAGTAGTAAAGTCCTCCAATTCACGCTCCGGATCTTCCGGATACTGACCCAAAGTGAACTTGGGCAGACGATTGGGCTGGAGCGAAGCATTGTCGCCAGTAGCTACCGGCCGAGCGCGGATCAGTTCGATCGAAGCATCCAGATCGGCCTGCGTAACAGCAGCACCACCCAGACCATCGGCCAACTCAGCTTTGGCGCAGATCCAGTCGAGCAACACATGTGCGTAACGAATGATCGGAGCATTTACCGTGTTCGAAGCACCCTGCAACCAGTTCACCGTCAGAGCGGCACCAGCCATGTAGTCTTCGTATTCACGCGGCATGCAGATACGCGGGAAGTAACGGGTAGAACCAACGCTGATGTACTCACGGGACATTGCGCCCGTGTTGGCATCGGCCGTGGAAGAGATGACACGGGAAGACTTCAGCATAGCTTCCAAACGAGAATCCTTGTTCTTCAGCAATGCGTTGTCCATCATCGTGTACAACTTGTCGTACTTGTCGTCGTCATCCGTGTAGGAAATACCCTGCTGCTCGAGAACCTGCGTGTTCTTCGGCTGCAGTTTACCATCCCAGAACAGGATCACGTTACGCATGAAATGAGCAGAGAAACCACGTGCCGAGTCGTTCATGTTTCCGAAATAGGACGTAGCAGCATTCTTGACCTGAGACGTGTTGTAGTAACGAGCCAAGATAGCTTCCGTGCTGCCCGAGAGGTCATCCGAAGCAAACAAGGAACGGAAATCTTCCGTAATGGAATATTTTCCACTGCCTATAACCACATTAGCCCATTCAACAGCCTTATTCAAGTATTTGGCGGCAGCTTGCATATCACCACCAGCATGAGTGGACGGCACATACTTCTGGAAGCAACCCAGCCAGTAGAACCAGCGAGCACCCAGAGCTGCGATAGAATACTTGTTCAGCATGTTGTTGCCACCATCATCCTCATAGCAGTTGTCTACTGCATACTGGATGTCCTTGATGCAACTATCCAAGACCTCATAACGATCGGTACGTTCAATGCAAAGATCCTTCAGATCTTCGGTAGGAATCGTATTGAAATAAGGAACATCACCGAAGCCCCATACGAGGTCTACGTAACGCTGTGCGCGCAGGTAACGAGCGATACCCATCCAGTGGCGATATACATCGTCCGCAAGAACGGCCTTGGAATCGCGGTCCAAACGCTGAATAAAGGTATTGGCACGACGAATCCAAATGTAGTTGTTCGACCAGGATTCTGCGTTCAGTGCAGCCGCAGAATAACCGCTTGCACCTGCTGCAGGACCCGAACCACTGTTACTATTGGCCAAAGAACCCGGCGAACCGCCACTAACAATAATATCGGTCAGATACGAGGACATGTTCGGAAGAACAGGGTTGTAGTCGTTGTCTCCATACCCTCTGAAATAAGTACTGTAATAGTAGATAGAGTGCATACGGAGGTTGGCCTCGTTCGTCCAGAAGTTAGAGTCATCTATAGAGTCCAAAGGCTTTCTATCCAGAAATTCCTTCGTACAACCTGTTGCCAACAGGGCAATAAGCGCTATCGGTAAGAAATATTTCTTTTTCATGATTAGCTATAGATTTAAATTACAGAGTAAGCTGGAGACCAAGGGTATAGTACTTCGGAAGCGGAGTGGTTACACCCAGCTGGCCAATAGCGTAGTTGGATCCTGCCGACATGTTACCCGTGTTGATTTCGGGGTCGATATCAACTTTCAGGTTGTCGAAGGTAAGAAGGTTTTCAACCGTGAAGTATGCACGCAGCTTGTTGATGTTGATCTTCTTGGTCAGACGCTCCGGAATGGTGTATCCGATGGTGAGGGTCTTCAGACGCAAGTAGGCCATGTTCAACAGGTAGTGGTCGCTCACCTGCCAGTTGCCTTTGGTATACTCTTCACGCGTCATCGTGGAAACGATCGGCCAGTAGTTGTTCGGCTGGTCGGGGCTCCACAGGTTGGTCAGTATCTCAGCCGAGGCACCGTTACCCAACTCAGGAGCCGGCGATACCAGCGGACCGCGAGACCAGTCGTCGCGCTTACCAACACCCTGGAAGAAGAGACCCAGGTCGAAGTTCTTCCATGCCAGGTCGATACGGAAGCTGTACTCCCAACGCGGCAGACGGTTACCGATAACCGTTCTGTCACCCGGATCCTCTACCGTACCCTGTCCACCATCGATATAACCGTCATTGTTGAGGTCTTTGTACTTGACGGCACCGGGACGCGGAGTTGCTAGAGAGCCCTGATAGGTATAACCGGGCTTGAGCTTGTAAGCCTTACCGTAGTACCAAACGGCCGATTCGCCGCTCGGAACGCTCTGACCGTCGAGTTCGGTGATCTCCTCGAAATCGTTCACCTGATACAGACGGTCGTAGGTATATCCCCAAATTTCTCCCAGGGTCTGACCGGTATAGTAACGGGTGCTCCAAGAGTAGCTGCTCGGGTACATAAAGGTGTGGGTCGGCTCGTCGCGGTAGTCCACCATCACGCTCTTGGAGTCGGATACTCCGGCTGCAACCGACAGCGTCAGACCGTTCTTGAACTGGTGGTTGAAATCCATGGAGAGTTCCATACCGTTGGTACGCATGGTACCGAAGTTACCGCTCGGAGCAGTACCACCATAGGTGGCAGGCTTCGTCTCGTCCGGAACGAACATGTCGGTCGTACGACGGTTGAACCATTCGAAGGTCAATCCGAGTTTGTTCTTCCAGAAACGCATATCCACACCGAAGGACAAGGTAGAAATCTTTTCCCAAGTTACGTCCTGACGAACCAGCGTGGGGCTGGAGAACTGCTGCATGGCCTGAGCGGCACCGTAGTTACCCCAATCCGATACGCTCTTGGACAGCGTAGCGATGTACAGGCCCGAGCTTACGCTCTGGTTACCCAGCGCACCGTACGATGCACGGAACTTCAGGAACGAGATGATATCGCGGATACCCTGCATGAAGTTTTCTTCCGACATCGTGTAAGCGATAGATCCGGACGGGAAGAACTTCCAACGCAGATCCTCCGGGAACTTGGATGAACCGCTGTACGAGAAGCTGGCTTCAGCGTGCAGTTTGTTCTTCCAGCTGTAGTTCACACGGCCGAAGTAGTTCACCTGAGACTGCCAGGTGCGAGAACCGCTGGCCTGCATATCGCCCGTTGCCAGGTTGAAGTAAGGACGATCTACATAGATAAGACCATAACGGATCGAGTTGTTCTGGAAGTAGCGATAGCTCGAAGTGCTCATACCTACCAACACACGGAAATCGTGATCGCCGAAACGGTTGGCATAAGTGGTCTTCGCATTGAGCTCTACGCGGTCGGAGTGGCGGGACTGTTCGCTGATGCGGTCCGTGCCGGCACCCATCGTGGTGGTAGTACGATATGTCCAACCATATTCCTGCGTAGCGTTTTCCGAACCGGCAGGAACAATTTCACCATCACGGTTACGCCAGATAGCATTACCTTTGGCATCCAACACCGGCTGAGTAGCCGTTGCCCAAGTGTCCACATAGGAACGCCAGTAACCCGGATAGTAGAGGAAACGGTTGTCCAATACATAGGTTACGTCCAAATCGGCCGTCCAACCCTTCAGGAGTTTCAAAGTACCACCCACGTTTACCGAAACGTTCTGTTTCGTATCGCTCATGATACCGGACTGTTCGATTTCCGAACGAGAGTCACGTACCGGGTAGCCGTACCAGGTAGTACCCTGAGGCATGTACTGGCTCCAACGCAGAGCGTACCACAGTGCGTCGTAAGTGGTACCATCCTGGTTGTTAGGATACAGTTTTTCACTCTTGGAGAAACGCATCGATGCACGAGCCGTGAAGAATTTGGTTACCTCGGAGTTAACACTTACCGACACGTTGTAACGGGTGTAGGTATCTTTCGAGATATCCAGGAAACCTACCTGCTGCAGGTAACCCAAACCGATGTTGAACGTGGTCTTACCCGTGTTTCCGGAGATAGATACCGTGTGGTTGTTCCACGGAGTCCAATCCTTGTACAGAGACTCGAACACATCGTAGGTACGATAACCGTAGTTGCGGTAGGTAGAAGAGTTCGGGGCGGTAGTGCGCTCCCAGTCACGACCGTACACCATCGGTTCGAGGGTGCTCATGCCGCCGTAGGTATCCTGCCAGTATTCGGCACGATCCAGGAAGCTGGTGAGCATGTAGAAACCGTAACCGGCGCTCGAGTGAACGTTGTTCATATCCGGCTGGCTGGCGCTACGATACATATCGGAGTCGCTGTACTTGTAACGGTAAGCCTCGATACCGGCCAGATTCGGGATCTTGGTAGCCATACGGAAAGCGACCGTTCCGTTGTAAGATACACGGAAAGTACCTTCCTGCATATCGCTACCGTTTTTGGTCTTGATCAAGATCACACCGTTGGCAGCCTGAGAACCGTAGATGGCGGCAGAAGATGCATCCTTCAGCACGGAGATCGATTCTACGTCATCGGGGTTGAGCAGTGTCAGGGTCGAGATGGGCACGTTGTCCACCAGGATCAGCGGGTCGGAACTACCGTTGATAGAGGTGTACGAACCACGGATACGGAAGGTCGGGTCAGCACCCAACTCACCGTTGGCCACGCGGATCGAAAGGCCCGGGGTAGAACCCTGCAGTGCACGTCCCAAGTCAGGTACAGGACGGCTGTCCACTGCTTTCTTTACGTCCACCGTAGCCACAGAGGAAGAAATACTTTCTTTCTTCTGTACACCATAACCTACTACAACCACGTCGTCAAGCATCTCGGCGTCCTGGTTGAGCGATACGGTTACCGTTGCTCCCGGCTGAACGTTTACCACTTTCGTTTTGTACCCCACGAAAGACACCTGAATCTGCGTCTTTCCGGCGGGAAGGGTGAGGGTAAATTCACCGTCGAAGTTCGTCGATGTTCCAACACCTTTTACACCGGGTACAGCGATATTGGCTCCAGGAATGGTCTCCTTCGTCTGAGCGTCGATGACCTTTCCCTTGATTGCCTGTCCCCAAGAAACTACCGAGAACAGACAGAAGACTAATAATATTAAACGCTTCATTAGTGTAAGTTTTTACTTAAAGATTGGAAAGTGTTGATTATTCATTATAGATTTCCATTGGATCTATCGACAGTATCCGGCCTTCTATCAGAGTTATCCAGGCTCTTCCATCAGGTCCTTCCACTATCTTGTTCGCTGCAGAGTTACCCGCATCGAACGTCCATTTTACGGCTCCGGTCTTCCCTTCCACCGCAAATACCTGTCCACGTCTGTTGGTCAGGAAAACGAGACCATTTTCCATCTCGGCAGGCGGACACGGAGTGTGTTCGTAACCGTATTTGCAATCCGAAGCCCAGACTTGCTCGAAATCATCCGAAGCCGTCGAAGCGCAAACCAGCACATCATTCATGGTTTTGGCGTACACCCGCTCCCCATCCTTTGACAGACAAAGAGCTTCGCGTACTTTATTAAGGTTTGTTCTCCAAAGTTGTTTTCCGTCGGCAAGATTTATCGCCGTCATTCTGTTGTCAGGTGCCACGATGAACACCTTCCCATGACTTACCGCCGGAACTACATTGCCGGGCGAATAGAGTTTCTGCGCGCTGCCGTTGGTCCACCTCCACACCACATCGCCATTTTCCCGATCGATGCAGTAGAGGTACTTGTCCCAACAACCGGCCAATACCCGATCCCCGGCTATGGTAGGACGGCCCTGGAAAAGACCGTCGCCTATTTTCTTTTTCCAGATCACACGGCCCGTCTTGCAGTCGAACTTGACAAATTCGCCGAAACTACCGCCAATGTATCCGTATCCTTTTTCATCGGCCACGCCATCGCCCGGCACCGCCGATCCCATGTTGAAACTCCAGAGTTTCTTTCCATTCTTGGGATTATAGCCTGCAATCTCTCCGTCCGAAACAGCCGCAACGACTACACCCGCCCCTACGAAAGGAGTAGAATAAATGGTCGGCCCTTTAGGAGTCTGCCAAAGCAGCTTCTTCGTCTTGATATCCAAGCATTTCAGACGACCTTCCGATGTGCCATATACGATAGTCCGCTTCGTGGGGAAGCATACACCCGTATAGACAGAAGCAGAATCCTGATAGGAGAAAGGCACCTTTACCGCATCGTGCATCGGTTCATGGTACACACCCTCGAACGGCTCGCCGATGGCGGACAAATCGCCGTTTTGAGGGATAACCCAACCGAGTTCCTCAGCATATCCATTCTTTTCCTGATGCTTGGCGATACGGATCGAATCCTGCGTAAAGACAACCGAATTGTACACCCCATTGTCCGAAGGCTTACCCAGCATCGTAATGGCCATAAAACCGGGAATACCGTCGTAGTTCTTGAGCCAGAACGAGTGGTGATGTCCGTTGATATGCAGAATGGTATTGTATTTCTTGAGGACATTGACCACATCCTTATAATTGGAAAGCCCCTCACCCAGCGGGTAATGAGCCACCGACACCACCTTCTTGCCCGGACGATAACGCTTCGAGAGTTCCTCGTCGAGCCAAATGATGTCTTCTTTCTTCACAGCCCCGTCTCCCATCTTCATGTAAGGGCCGGTCGAATAACCTATAAATATATAATCACCCGCCTCGACAACGAAGCGGTCGTTTTTCCAAAGATCCGTAATCGTTTTGCAAGCGCTTTCCGACCAGTTGGTCTCATGATTACCCGGAACAAAGAAATAGGGCACCTGCAGCGCCTTGAGTTTGTTATACACGTTTTGCAATTCAGCGTCGGAACCCACATTGGATACGTCGCCGGAAACAATCACAAAATCATACCCCGATTTGTTCACATGTTCGATAGCCTGCGAAAGATTTTCATCAGCCACCGATCCGGGAGAAATATGCGTATCGGTAAACACCGCCACACGCAATGTATCACCCACCTGCATCTGCGCTCCAAGAGCCAGACACATAAGTGAGAGAACTAACGAGAACAAACCCTTCAAAAGTCTCATTACGTTACACTTATGTTAAAATATTTTTTCGACTCCTCTGTAGGGAAACCATGAACCCCTCACAGGATATGTCTGAACAAAGATACATCTTAAAATGTAATTAGTACACCATTGGGCGATCAGCAATTAAAATTTTAAGTGTTTTTTCGACGAATCGAATTAATTAACATTTAAACACAGCAAAAACACCTGTTTTCAAATGTTAAAGAATTGTATCCCCTTTTTACCCGTGTTAAAAAAACATCAAAAGAAGCGTTTCCGATACATCTTCCCTTTCTGGAAGAAGTCGGCATAAAAAATCCTTTCAAAAAGGAGAAAAAAAAATTCCGCAACAAAAAACAGGATTTAACGCAAAATTCTTTGCTGTTCTTCCGTAAGATACTTCCGAGTCATAGGAAGTCGTGTCCCGAGTACCTCGACAGAGTTACCATCCATCCAATCGATCTTGTCCACCGCTACCGTATAAGAACGGTGTATACGCAAGAATCGATCCGGGGGCAGAGCTGCCGTAAAATTGGACAAAGTATTGTACACCAAAAGGCTTCGCTTTTCACAAACGATCCTTATATAATCCTTCACACTTTCGGCATAGGCAATCTCTTCCAACGGAAGACGCATGTACCGTTTGTTCACCTTTATAAAGACAAAATCGCGACCCCCCCCCCCCGGAGAACGCTGCTGGTTTTCATACGCCTGGCACAAGGCCAGTTGACGACGCAGCCGCTCCACACAGAAGGCCAGACGTTCTTCCGGGCAGGGCATCACCAGGTAATCCACTACGCCTGCCACGCCATAACTCTGCGCCGCCCCCTCGCCGTCGCTCGACAAGACGACCAGAAGCGGCTTCGTAGCCTCCTCCGCCCGCAAAAGCAACGGCACTCCCGGAGCCAAAGCGACCTCGCTGTCCAGAAAGACAACCTCTGCCGACCGCTCTTGCAGATATTCCAACAAAGCGCGCAGCGTGTTGAATTGGCCCGAAAGTTCAAAATCGGGCAACTGGGAAAACACGTTCCGCAGAGCCTCTACACGGGATGTGTCGGAAGAAAGGATCAGTACATTTTTCATTATTCTCCACAGGCCTTCGAGCGGCCATCGTCCAAAAATACGATTTTTCGACAAAAATATCCTTCTTTCGCCCCGAATGGCAAATTCCAGTCCGATTTTTACCGAAGTATTTGCCGATCGAGAGATATTTTTTGCCATAAATAGCCTAAATTTGTCCGGAGGTGTCATTGGGACACCAAAAAAGGAAATCTTAACTATTTCAATCCGGAAAAAATGGAAAAGAAAGAACGCATCAAGGCGATCGATGTCCTGCGCGGACTGACTGTCGCCACGATGATCATGGTAAACAACCCCGGTACTTGGGGGGCGATTTACCCCCCGCTCAAACACGCCGCATGGAGTGGTTGTACGCCTACCGACCTGGTATTCCCCTTCTTCATGTTTATCGTCGGGGCTTCTATGTGGTTCGTCTTCAGCAAAGCCGGCCATCGGTTTGCCGGAGGCCTGGGCAAAAAAGTGATCAAGCGAGCCGTGATGATTTACCTGGTAGGTTTCCTGCTGGCCTGGTATCCGTTCTTCTCGTTCCCCATCGAACTGGTTCCGCATAAGTTCCTGGGCATGGAATTCTCCTTCCCCGCGATGAAAAACCTCGAAACGATCCGCATCATGGGAGTTTTGGCGCGCATCGGTGTAGCCTACGGACTGACCGGACTGCTGATCCTGTGGTTGAAGAAGGTAAAATACATCCTGGCAGCCGCCGTGGTGATCCTGCTCGGATACTGGGCGGTACTACACCTATTCTATACAGGCGAAAGTTTCATGGCCCTCGAAGGCAATGCCGTACAGCGGCTCGACCTGTGGCTCTTGGGTACGGCACACGTATATAAAGGTTATGGGACGGCCTTCGACCCCGAAGGCCTGCTCTCGACCCTGCCGTCGATGGTAAACATCATCCTGGGCTACATGGCCGGACGGTGCATTGTCCGAAACGAAAACAAACTTCTGGCCAGTCATCAACTGATGCTTTGGGGTGCACTCGGAGTGATGGTGGCTTTGGGTTGGGACTACGCATTCCCGATCAACAAGCCGATGTGGACCAGTTCCTATGTGCTGTTCTCCTGCGGATGGGCATCGATCCTGCTGGGAATGCTCATCTACGTAATCGACGTGCGTCACAAGGATCGCTGGACAAATCCTGCATTGGTCTTCGGGATGAACCCGCTGTTCATCTTCGCCCTCTCGGCCTTGGTTGCAAAGACGCTTGCTCTGATCAAGGTTCCGTACGACGGAGGCATGCTCTCGATGCAACCGTTCCTCTTCAAGACGATTTTCATTCCCTTGGGCGGACTGTTCACGGACGACCTGCGGCTGGCTTCGCTGTTCTTCTCCATCTTCTACATCGTGCTGTTCTGGCTCATTGCCCGCATCCTGTACAAAAAGAACATCTTTATCAAACTCTAAACCCTGGGAACATGAAAAAATTCGCCCTCCTGTTGATGCTGCTGCCCGCGAGCCTGTGGGCACAAGTCCTCCACGTGGACAACCCGCAAGCGATGACTTGGGTGGAAGGTGCCATCGAACGCGGAGACCGCTCGGAAAAAAAGATCTCCCTGGTATTTACCTCGGATGGCTTCATCGACGGCTATCAGACGATCCGCGCTACCTTGAAAAAGCACAAGATCAAAGGAGCATTCTTTTTCACCGGTAACTTCTACCGCATACCCGAATGCGAACCCATCGTCAAGGGACTGAAAAAGGACGGGCACTACCTCGGCCCGCATTCCGACCGGCATCTGCTCTGGTGTGCCTGGGAAGATCGGGACAGCCTGCTGGTGGACAAGATCGCTGTGTACAAGGACATCATGGACAACTACGGAGAAATGGCCCGCTTCGGCATCAAGCTAAAGAACGCTCCGCTGATGATCCCTCCCTACGAATACTACAATGCAAAAACGGCCGCCTGGGCCAACGAATTGGGCGTACAACTGGTCAATTTCTCCCCGGGTACCGGGTCGAATGCCGACTACACCACCCCCGACGCTTCGAATTACCGCTCCAGCCAACAGATCTACGACCGCATCCTGGCCTATGAAGCCGAACACGAAGACGGCCTGAACGGATTTCTGTTGCTGGTCCACTTCGGGGTCGATCCGCGCCGCACGGACAAATTTTACGACCGCCTGGACGACCTGATCGTCGAACTCCAGCGCAGAGGCTACGAGTTTGTCCCCATCACGGAACAGATCCGCGTAAAAAATTAAAAACCTATTACATACATCACAAAACGACAAACTAATGAAGAAAACATTATTTGCCATTCCCCTGCTGCTGGTCGGGGTGTTGCTCTTGGCCGGATGCGGCGGAGCGAACGTAAACGGATGGATCCGCATCAACCAGTTGGGTTACCTGCCCAAATCGGACAAAATCGCCGTCATGCTCATCCAGGATTCCGTACAGGCCGAGAAATCGGTCGAAGTCAAATCCTTCGTCCTGAAGGATTCCGCCACGGGAAAAACCGTCAAGAAATTCAAGGTAGAGGAAAACTTCGGCCCCTGGGAACAGTTCGACAACGCCGTACGGCTGAATTTCTCCGACTTCCAGACCCCGGGAACCTACTACCTCGAAGCACGGGGAGTAAAATCGCCCTGCTTCCGCATCGGCACGCAGGTCTATGACGGTACGGCCGACTTCCTGCTGAACTACCTGCGCCAGCAGCGCTGCGGCTGGAACCCCTACCTGCAGGATTCCTGCCACGTTGACGACGGTTTCATCGCCTGGTCCAACGACCGGCGCCTGGAGGGCAAGCACATCGACGTAGTAGGCGGATGGCACGATGCTACCGACTACCTGCAGTATTCCACCACGTCGCTCAACACCATCTTCCAGATGCTCTTTGCCTACCAGCAAAACCCGCAAGCCTTCGGCGACCAGTACGATGCCAACGGCATGCCGGGTGCCAACGGGATCCCCGACATCATCGACGAAGCTCGCTGGGGGCTCGACTGGGCACTGAAGATGAACCCGAAAAAAGGACTGATGTTCAACCAGATCGCTGACGACCGCGACCACATCGGCTTCCGCCTGCCCACCAACGACCCGGCCCGCTACGGCCGGAAAGGTCCGGAACGCCCCGTTTACCAGGTAACCGGCGAACCGCAGGTGCGCGGCGAATTCATGAACAACACCACCGGAGTATCCAGCACGGCCGGCAAGTTCGCTTCCACCTTTGCCATGGGCGCACAAGTCCTGCAAGCGTTCGATCCCGAATACGCCGCCAAACTCCGCACCAAAGCCAAGGAAGCCTACGAGTTTGCCTTGACCAAGCCGGGCGCACAACAAACCGCCAGCGTAGTTTCCCCCTACATCTATGCCGAGGACAACTGGGCGGATGACATGGAACTGGCCGCCATCCAACTGGACTACCTGGGACAAGGCGGGGAGTACATCGAGGAAGCCCTCAAATACGCTGCCATGGAGCCCGTTACCCCGTGGATGGGCGCCGATACGGCCAGCCACTACCAGTGGTATCCCTTCGTCAACCTGGGACACTATTTCCTGGCCCAGAACGCCAAGGGCGCCGAGCGCGACACGGTCATCGCTTACATGAAGAAAGGCTTGGAAGGCATCCTCAAACGCGGAGAGACCAATCCCTTCCTCAACGGAGTGCCCTTTATCTGGTGTTCCAACAACCTGGTTGCGGCTGCCATCACCCAGTGCCGCCTCTACCAGCAACTCACCGGCAGCGACGAATTTGCCGAAATGGAAGCCTCGCTGCGCGACTGGCTCTTCGGGTGCAACCCCTGGGGCACTTCGATGATCGTCGGGCTGCCTTCGTGGGGCGACTATCCGGAAGACCCGCACTCCTCGTACCGCGATGGCGGCAAGAAACTGGTCTCCACCCCCGGTGGACTGGTGGACGGCCCGGTTTACTCGACCATCTACAACAGCCTGATTGGTATCCGCCTATCCAAGGAAGATGTCTACGCTCCGTTCCAGACCACACTGTGCGTGTACCATGACGACTACGGTGACTACTCGACCAACGAGCCGACCATGGACGGTACGGCCAGCCTGTCGTTCTACCTGTCCGCCATGCAGCAGATGGGGCAGAAACAGGCCGAGGGCAAATAATCTCTCCCCAAGTGCGGGCAAAAAAGGGGCGCAGCCAAAGGCTGCGCCCCTTTTTTGCCCGCACTTGGGGACACCGCCCTGCCCCCCTTCCCACCGCTACACGCGATGGAACATACACTCGTTGTAATACTCGGTCGTCGTGTACATGTGCCGGGCGCGGTTGATCGCTTTTTTTAGTTCGATCACCTCGCGCGCCTGGGCAAAAGGCACCGGGATGTACTCCCGATGTCCGCCCTCGAAACCCAACAAAACGAAGTATTCCCTCGGGCTCTCCGAATCCATGTAACGGATCCAAAGCGAAAATGCCCCCAGCGACAGAAATCCCAGACTCGGGGTAAAGACGATCAGAAAACCCAAAAGAACAATTCCCAGCAGCACCCGAAGCGCTCTGTCCTTGGGTTCGCGCACGCACATCTCTATCGAAACGATGCTCTCTACCGCGCGGGTCGTATCCCCGTAATGGATCCACCGCTCGGTCAGCCACACCCCGTGCTGATGGTAGTAAACCTCTTCTGCCATACCTGCAAACGATTTTATTCTTCCTCTTCCCTCCGCTTATCCTTACGGCAAAAATAGAGGATAGCAAAATCCCTTGCAAATATTTTGCGGTATTTTTCGCTCAAATATAATTTTTCCGATCGCTCCATTTTAACACGCAGCGACAGGAACGACAACCCCCGCCCACGTAGAGCCTACGCAAGCGGGGGTTGTCGAAAAAATAGATAAAACCTCCTTTAGCCTTTCTTGGGGCGCGTGCACCGATCGACCAAATAGACCAGCGACTGGTAAGGAATGCCGCTGTTGGTATTCAAGCCGATTTCGCAGGTGCGGGAGTTGGAATATCCGTGGCGGATGCCGTTGTCCTGGATCTGGCGGCGGAGTTTGCGCAATGCAAAGGCGTTCATCTCCGGATAGGTAAATCCCCTGTCGCCCGCAAAACCGCAGCAGCCCACTTCCGAGGGAACAAACACCCGTTCGGCACAAGCCTCGGCCACCCGGCGCAGCACATCGGCCTTACCCATCTTGGTCATCGAGCAAGTGATGTGGATCGCCACCGTTTCGGGCACGCGGGTGAATTCCAAACGATCCATCAGGAACCGGTCGATAAATTCCACCGGCTCGTAAAGCTTCATGCCCCGGATCTTCTTCAGCATCCGGTACAGGCACGGACTCTGATCGCACACTACGGGATATTTCCCGCCTTCGGAAGCCTCCCAGAGTGCTGCCTCGAGTTCGGCCGTCTTGCGGTCGGCCTCCTCGATAAAGCCCTTGCTCTCCCAGATCGTACCGCAGCACAAGTGTCCCATGTTCTTGGGAAAGATCACCTGGTAACCGGCCTTGGCCAACAGACGGGTAAACACCTGATGGAGCGGTTCCTGATCCGGATCGCCCTTGGCGGCACCCATCACCTGATTGATACAGCTGGGGAAATATACCACCTTGTCGGGACAAGCCGGATTGACGGGCGGCTGCACCGGCTTGTCAATACCCTTGGGCATGGCCGGAGTCCACAAGGGAAGCGCCCCGAAAGTAAGCTTGCGCATGCCCCGGGCCAGCGTCCCCATCAGGGAAGAGCCCAACACACTGTGCACGCCGTTTACGGCCTTGAGTCCAACCCGCATTCCGGAGGTAACGGTCGAGAAATGATCGGCCGTCCAACGGGCTATCTTCTTGGCGGTATTCGAGGCTTCGGCCTGGCGCAGGTCCTGCGTCAGTTTTCCGGTGTCGATCTTCACCGGACAGGACGTGGCACACAAGCCATCCTTGGCACAGGTCTGGTTACCGAGGTAGCGGTACGCGCGTTCCAGTTCCGCCTGCCGGGCAGGGTCTTCGCCGGTGAGTTTCAAACGCGATATTTCACGACGGATCACCGTACGCTGCCGCGCGGAGAGGGTGAAACCGTTGGTAAGGCAATTCACTTCGCAAAAACCGCACTCGATGCACTTGTCCACATTCGGGTCGGTCTGCGTAAGGGTTTTCAAGTGTTTGATGTGGCACAGCGGATCGTCATTGAAGATCACCCCCTGGTTCAGGAGGCCTTCGGGGTCGAACAGTTTCTTGACGTCGAGCATCAACTGGTAAGCCTCCTCGCCCCATTCATGACGCACGAAAGGCGCAATGTTCCGTCCCGTGCCGTGCTCGCCCTTGAGCGAGCCGTCGTAACGGTCCACCACGAATTCCACCACGGCATCCAACAAGCCCTGGAAACGTTTGACTTCGCTCTCGGTGGCAAAATCCTGATTGAGGATAAAGTGAAAGTTGCCCTCGATGGAGTGTCCGTAGATCACGGCATCCTTGTAGCCGTGTTCCACCAGCAAGGCCTGCAATTCGGATACGGCCTGCGGAAGGACTTCCACCGGGAAAACGATGTCCTCGATCAGGCACGAAGTCCCCACTGGGCGCATCGCTCCCACAGCCGGGAATACGCCCGAACGGATGCGCCAATAATTGGAATACACCGCAGGATCGGTGGTAAACTCGATGGGATACAAGGTCTTCAGACCGGCTACCGCCTCGCGCACCCGAGCGATATTCTTCTCCAGGGTCTGCGGGTCGCTTGCCTTGGTCTCCAGCAGGATAGCCGTCGCCCCCTCCGGGAGATCCTTGATGAAGGCGGGAATGCCTTCGTTGTTTTCCACCGAATGCAAGGCACCGCGGTCGAGCAGTTCGGCCGTATCGACCGGCAGAGGCTTAAGGTTCTGCACAGCCCGGCAAGCATCGACGATGTTTTCAAAATAAAGCATCGCACTGGCCTTGTAGGGGATCAGAGGCAGGGTATCCATCTCCACTTCGGAGATAAACGCCAGCGTGCCTTCCGAGCCGACCATCAAGTGGGTAATGATATCGAACGGATCGTCGAAATGCACGAACGGATCGATGGACAGTCCGGTGGTATTCTTGATGCTGTATTTCTTGAGGATACGCTCGGCCAAAGGCTTGTTGGCCCGCACGGCATCGCGCAATTCGATGATGCGGGCGATAAAATCGCGGTGGGTATGGAGAAATTCCTCCCGCGAGGTGTGCGAACCGGTATCCAGCACCGTCCCGTCGGCCAATACGATCCGGATGGAACGCAGGGTGCGGTACGAGTTTTCGTTGGTGCCGTTCATCCCGCTGGCGTTGTTGGCTACGATACCGCCGATCATTGCCGAACCTACTGAAGCCGGATCCGGTCCGATCTTGCGCCCGAACGGTTTGAGGATCTGGTTCAACCTTGCGCCGACGATACCGGCCTGGCTGCGGATCACCGCCCCGCCTTCGAGCACCTCGTACTTTTCCCAGCCTTGCGAGGCGAGCACCAGCACCGAATCGGTAGATGCCTGGCCAGAAAGGCTCGTCCCGGCAGCCCGGAAGGTCACCGGAACTTTGTAACGGGCCGATGCGGCCAACACGGCACGTACCTCAGCTTCGTTGAATGTGCGTACAACCGCTTTGGGGATAAAACGATAAAAACTGGCATCGGTCCCATAGGCAAACGTGCGCAAAGGATCGGTATAGATGCGCTTGGGATCGACCGTTTTCTTAACCTCGTCGATAAAATTCTGATAAGATGCCGATAACATTTTTATACTCTCCCTTCTTCTTTCTTGCTTATTCTATCTTGAAACCGTAGCATGCACCCGATATCACATCGTGCGTAGCTCCAGTCACGCTAGCCAGACAGTTGGGCTGGTTCAGCACCCGGCGCAAGCCCAGGAAAGCGAAGATAAGCGCTTCCTTGAAGTCGATGATGTTGCGCGCAGGATGGATAAATTCGATGTCCGCATAGGCCTTGGCCCTCTCGAGCATGTACACGTTGTACGCCCCGCCACCGGTTACGAGTACCCGCGCACCGGGACGGAAGTTGCGGGCAATCTGATAGGCCGAATGCTCGGTCAGAGTAGCGATCACGTTGGCAAATTCGTCCTTGCAAGCCTCCACCAGCGGCATCACGTTCCGGTCCACCCATTCCTGGGCGAGCGACTTGGGCGGCTCGCGGTGGTAGTACTCCAGGGCGTTGAGCGCGTCGAACAATTCGCGGTTTACCTGACCCGAACGCGCCGTCTCGCCATCCTTGTCGTAGTCGTGCCCTTTGGTGCGCATCAAGCGATTGAGCACGTAGTTGGCCGGACACAGGTCGTACGCGATGCGTTTTCCCTGCTCGTTGTCGAAGGAAACGTTGGCAAATCCGCCGATGTTCAGGCAGTAGTCGTACTCCGAAAACAGGAGTTTGTCGCCGATGGGCACCAGGGGTGCTCCTTGTCCGCCGAAAGCCACGTCGAGCGTACGGAAGTCGCAGACCACCGGAATGCCGCAAGTGGCATAGAGATGGGCACCACTACCGATCTGGAGGTTGTATCCCAGGTCGGGGCGATGAAAGACCGTGTGGCCGTGCGAGGCGACGAAATCGACCTCCTGGATGCCTTGTTCGCGGACGAACTCCTTGACTTTCTGTCCCAGATAGCGGCCGTATTCGGCATCCAGCGCCGTAAGGGCTTCTCCCGTCTGATAAAAGGACATCTTGAGGCTTTCCTTCCACTCCGGATCGTAGGATTTGGTATCGGCCTTTTCGATCTCGTACTGCCACTTTCCGTCGTGCTCGCGGAACACTACATATACCATGTCCAACCCGTCGAGCGACGTACCGGACATCAGCCCGATGGCTTTGTATTCTTTTTTTGCCATTGTTTCGATCGTTTTTTAAGAAAGGACGGCCGCCCGCCCAGGCGAGCGGCCGTCCCGATAGGTTCAGTCAAAAATCGTTATTCCTTGGTGGCTTTTCCGAAGGTCTTGTCCACGCCCAACTTGCGGTACAACAGTACCGAGGGGAGCGTTCCCAGGATGACGACCATCCAGAAGAACCATTCATACCCCAGCGCCGTAACGGTAAATCCGCTGATGGCCTTGGGCCAGATGAGCGAGAGGGCCATCAGTCCCGAGCAGATCGCATAGTGCGAGGTAGCGAACTGACCTCTGGAGACATACACCATGTACATCGTGTAGGAGGTAAACGAAAATCCATATCCGAAATAGCCCAGGCCGACCACGACAGCCACCAGGGTCAATCCCAGCGTACCCAATTCCTGTACGATGGAAGGATTCATCGCCAACAGGATGTAGCCGATGTTGGGCAGGTTGAGGATGAGGATCATCGGAAGCAACCAGAAGCGAAGACCCTTTCGGGCGATGGCAAAACCACCCACGATACCGCCGATGATCAAGGTGATCACACCGATCGTTCCCTTGATCAGTCCCTGGGCCTCCATCGGGATCTCAAGGCCGCCTTTCTCTACCGGATCGGTAAAGAACGAGGGCAGGATCTGCAAAAGCTGCGCCTCACCCGTACGGTACAACACCAGGAAGAGGATACCCCAAACGATGTTGGGCTTTTGCATGAACGTAACGACCGAACGGCCGAATTCGCGCACGATGCCGCCGACCGTTTTTACATCTACGCCTTCCTGTGCCGCACGGTGCGGGTCCTGCGGGAACGCCCAGAAGTTGTACGCTGCCGTAACGAACGTGATGGCTGCCAGCACATAGAACGTTACCTGCCAAGCCCACAGCATCTCATCGCTGAGCGGTTTTGCACTCTCGCCGGCTACATAGCCCACCAGCCAGAGCATACCGCCGTCCACCAGCAACCAGCCCACACGGAAAGCCGTCGAACGCAGACCCACCCAGATAGACTGCTGGTTGGGATTCAGGTTGATCATGTACATACCGTCCGAGGCTACATCATAGGTAGCGGCCGAAAGGGCAATGAGGATAAACGGAATGAGGGTATAAGCGAATATCTTTCCCGAATCGGCACCCCAGGCCGGTACCAGCAGAGCCGTGGCGACAAAACCGATACCCACCACGATCTGCATCCACATGGCCCACCATTTCTTGGTCTTGAGAATATCGACGATAGGTCCCCAGAGTGGTTTGATAAACCAGGGCAGGTACAAAAGACTCACGGCTACGCCCGATACTTTCGGGTTGACGTTCATCGCGATGTAGAAGTACACGATGAGCGACTGCATGACCGTATTGGGAATCGCCTGATAGAAATATGCCGTCGGCACCCATTGCCAGGGTTTGCGCTTGGTAACGGGGACGGCTGCCTCCGTTGCGGAAGGTTGTGCTTGTTGTGACATGATCGCTATTCTTTTTTATTTATCGTTGTTACTTTGGTTTTGCTTACTTTGACGGTCGTCTCCACCGGAGTGCTCTCCACGTTGTTGCGCGAGAGGGCGGTAACGACATACGTATATTCTCCCGGAGCTGCCTCCTGATCCAGGTAAACCTTCCGGGCGTCGTGGTCGTAGAACACCTTGGCCACGATAGCCGAGGGGTCTTCCAGATCCACCGCCTGCCCCTTGGCAAAACGGTAAACCAGGTAATACATCAGGTTGTCGGAATACACGGTTTCCCACGACAGCATGACCAGATGTGCCTTCCCGTCGGCCGAAAGGTCTTTCGGGGCGGCCGGAGGCGTCATGTCGTGCCAGGGCATGGGCGGAACGAGGGCCGGATAACGGTATTCATCCGCCTGGAGTACCTGATTGAGTCCCTTCTTGTTCTGCATGAATACCCGCGTGCTCCAGAAGAAAGTCCCCTGCACCTTGTCGGGCATCTCACGCTGGCGGGCGATCTCGTACTGGAGTTCCGGGGTTTCGTTCCACATGGAAAGGCCGCAGTACAGGTGGAATTTGTCCGGCTGGGTGAGGTTCGACCACCAGGAGAGCACCTTGTCGTAATTGGCATTCTTGTTGGTGGTGGGATAATACATCTGGGGCGTTACGTAGTCGATCCAACCCCGATCCATCCACAGAAGGATATCGGCAAACAGATCGTCGTAGTTGGTCTGCTGGACAAATGTCTCCGAGCCACGAGGGTCTTTCGAGGCATTGCGCCATACGCAGAAAGGACTGATACCGAATTTGACCCAGGGTTTGGCCTGACGGATGGTCCGGCTGAACTCCTCGATGAGCAGATTGACGTTCTGACGGCGCCACGCATCGCGATCCTTGAAGAAAGGCTTTCCGTAACGCTCCCAGGAGAGCGAATCGGGAAATTCGACGATATAACCTTTTCCCTGCTCATCCTTGGCGGCTACCCGATACGGGTAGAAATAATCGTCGAAATGGATCGCATCGACATCATAGCGTTTTACCAGGTCGAGCAGCATGGCATTGGCAAATTCGCGGCACTGGGGAATGCCCGGGTCGAAGTACCACTTCCCACCGTATTCCACGAACCAGTCGCGGTGCTGATGGAAAGCGTGTGTAGGCGCAAACTGAGCCGTATCGGCCGTTTGGGACACCCGGTAAGGGTTGAGCCAGGCATGGAATTCCAACCCGCGCTTGTGTGCCTCGGCGATCATGAACGCCACCGGATCGTACAAGGGATCGGGAGCCTGCCCCTGCTTGCCGGTCAAATACTGGCTCCAGGGTTCGAGATCCGAAGGGTAAAAAGCATCGGCCGTAGGGCGGATATGCATCACCACCGCATTGGCATTCATGGCCACCAACGTATCGAGAAAGGCAATGTACTCGGCTTTCTGCTGTGCTACGGGGAGGCCTTTCTTACTGGGCCAGTCCAAATTGCCCACCGAAGCGATCCAGCCGGCACGCATCTCGTACTTCGGTGCATCGCTCGGCTGAGCCTTCCCCACCCAAGGGCAAAGAAATGCCAAAGCCAACGCCAACCCCGCCCGTTTTCCTATCTGCCACCTCATCTTTCTCGCGGGAGATTATTTTGTTTTAACCGCCGTTTTGGTCACCTTGACAGCTTGGGAAACGGCCGGGCTTTCGATGTTGTTGCGCGAAACAGCCGTTACGGCATAGGTAAAGTCGCCCTTGCTCCCCTGCTTGTCGTAGTAGGACATCGTTTCGTCGTTCTCGTAGTGGAGTTTGGCCACGATTGCCGAAGGATCGGACACATTGACCGGCTGACCCTTCTCGAACTTGTACACCAAGAAGTACATCAAGTTGTCAGAATAAGTCGGCTTCCAGGATACCTCAACGATGGGGGCACTGCCGCTCACCTTCAGGTCGGTAGCCGCCTGGGGAGCCGTCATATCGAGCCAAGGCATGGGGGGAACGAGCGCTACGGCCGTATTGAGCGAGCGCAGCATCGGGTTCATCTCCCGGTTGCTCTCGCGGTCCTTGGCATTGCGCAGTACGGAAGCCGCATTCCAGTAGAACGATCCCTGCACCTGATCGTAGCCTTTCGCACGGAGCATCTCGATCTGACGCTCGATCTCGTCCGCTCCGTTGCCCATCGAGTGGCCGATGTACAGATGACGACCGTTCGAATACTTGATCCACCAGTCGAGCAGGATGGGATAATCGACAATCTTTTTCCCGATCTTCCAGTAGAGCTGGGGCGTTACGTAGTCGATCCAGCCTTTCTCGCTCCACAGCAGGATGTCGGCATACAGGTCATCGTAATTCTGCACCCCGGCCTGGGTATCGGAACCGCGCACCGGATCGGTGGACTTGTTGCGCCATACCCCGAAAGGACTGATGCCGAACTTGACCCAAGGTTTGGTCTCCCGGATGGTCTGGGACAACATCCGGATGAGCTGATTGACGTTGTTGCGACGCCAGGCATCCTTGTCCTTGAAGAAAGGCTTACCGAACTGTTCCCAGGAAAGGGAATCGGGGAAATCGACTACGTAGGTCTTTCCATTCTCGTCCTTGGCGGTTACCTTGTACGGATAGAAATAATCGTCGAAGTGGATACCATCCACATCGTAACGGCTGACGAATTCGCGCACCACCTCGTTGGTGTACTTCGCGCTGCCGGGATGTCCCGGGTCGAAGTACATCTGCCCGCCATAGGTAACGAACCATTCCGGATGCTGACGGATGGCGTGCGTGGCGGCAAAAAGGGAAGTATCGGCACTCTGAGCGATCCGGTAGGGATTCATCCAGGCGTGGAACTCCATGCCGCGTTTGTGGGCCTCCTCGACCATAAAAGCGATCGGATCCCAGAGCGGATCTGGAGCCTGTCCCTGCACACCGGTGAGGTAGATACTCCAAGGCTCGATCGAGCTGGGATAAAACGAGTCGCCCGTAGGACGCACCTGCATGATGACCGCATTGGCATTGACGGCCGCCAGCGAATCGAGGTACGTGATAAATCCTTTCTTGAGTTCTTCCTGGGTCAGGCCCTTTTTGGCCGGCCAGTTGATGTTGGCCACCGAGGCCATCCACCCTGCACGCATTTCATACTTGGACGGCTTGTCCTGCGCACCGGCGGAAACGGCTGCGCACAGAGCAATAGCCGCCAGAATCGGTCGGAAAATTTTCATCGGTTGTAGTTCGTTATGTTTTTAATCTCGTAATTTCTTTCCTTGCCCCTCTTCAAAGACAAAAGGAGGCACTGCTTTTTCGGTTTTCGGAAGGACAACCTGCAATCGATCACCGGTAACGCCTGTAAGACCGGTAAGCCGAAGTATCGCTCGCCGTCCAGCCGCACCCATGCCCGGGGCGATGATAAGTACGGCCGGCATCTTCGCGCCGATACTCCGCCGGGGCATCGCAACAAACCTCCGGGTTCCGATAGCGCACCCCGCATCCTCGCCTGTCGTAATGGCGATGGCCGCGGAAATCGTCCCGGCAATGCACATCCCGGCGGGAGACGTATTCACGCGGGTAATCGCAGCAACCCTGAGGGAGATATTCGCGACTCCGCTGCGAACGGGCATCCGCCCGATAGACACGATCATCGTTGGATTGTCTCTCCGGATCGTTTTGCGCCGCGGCAGAGAGCAAAACGCCCAATAGCGCTACGGCGAGTACTACACGTGTGGTCTTCATAACAAATTGTCCGTTTGTTTTTACTTCTTCATGTTCTTGTTGTAATAGGCCACCGCCCGGCGTACCGAACCTTCCTGGAGCAGGAGTTTGTTGGCCTCTTCGTACGACAAGTCGGGCGCACCGAGCATCACCATCTTGGTGCCGCGGTCCACCAGTTTCTCGTTGGTGAGCTGCATGTCCACCATACGGTTGCCCACCACGCAGCCCAGACGGATCATCAGCGAGGTGCTGATCATGTTGAGGATCAGTTTCTGTGCCGTACCGGACTTCATGCGGGTGCTTCCGGTCACAAATTCGGGACCTACGACAGCCTCCATAGCCACTTCCGCTTCGGCAGCGATGGGCGAATCGGGATTGCAGGCAATGGCTCCCGTGAGACACCCGAACTTGCGCGCCTCGCGCAGACCGCCGATCACATACGGAGTACGGCCCGATGCGGCAATACCCACCAGGATATCCTTGGGTTTGATGTCAAAAGCCTGAAGGTCTTTCCACGACTGGTCGAAATCGTCCTCGGCCCCCTCGACCGCATTGCGGATCGCCTGGTCGCCGCCGGCCATGATACCGACCACCACACCGGCAGGCATACCGTACGTAGGAGGGATCTCGGAAGCGTCCACGATACCCAGACGTCCCGACGTGCCGGCTCCGATGTAGAACAGACGGCCGCCGTCCTGCATGCGGGGGAGTGCTTTCTCGACAAATTCGGTAATGGCGGGGATGGCTTTCTCTACGGCCAAAGGCACGCATTTGTCCTCCTGGTTGATGCCGCGCAGGATCTGCTCGACGGACATCTTGTCGAGGTCATGATGGTTCGATTCTGATTCTGTAATGTATTTCATTTCTATTTTGAATGTGTTATTTTTTCGTTTTTCCCCTGCAGGACGGTTATTCCCCCTTGTGATGCTCGATCAACAGGTCAATGGGCTTGAGGGCGATTTTGTCGATCTCCACGCCATAGCGGGCTCCCACCCGGGCGATCACATCGCGATAGTAATACCCCACCGAACCGATGATGCGCACGGGCATCTTTTCCTTCTGGTAGAACGGAACGATGAAGTATTCGAAAAACTCGCTGAACTCATGATCCAACATATCAGCGATAGGCTTTACCTGCTGATGCTTGGCTACAAACGGCGAGAACGATGCGAAATACTTGTTCGGGCGCTCTTTCTTGTAAACGCTCTCGATGATGTTCTTGTATTCCACCCCGTAATCCTTCTCCAGTTCGGCAGCCACCTCGGCCGGGAGCATTCCCCGCAGGTAGAGTTTGATGAGCTGCATGCCCAATACGGCCCCCGAACCATTGTCGCCCAACATGTAACCCAGCGACAGCGGGGTTTTGACGATCGTCCGCCCGTCATAAATACCGGCATTGGCTCCCGTACCCAGGATGCAGGCGATCCCCTTGTCCTTGCCGAAAAGCGCAATGGCAGCCCCTACCAGGTCGGTATCCACATCGACCTCACGGACATTGGGGAACAAACTGCGGAAGCACTTGCGCAAGCGTTCCCGATTGACCTCCAAGCCGCAGCCCGAGCCGTAAAAATACACTCCCGTCACTTCCTCGGCCGCTACATCGGCCAAAGCCCCGCTGATGGTCGTTTCGAGGCTCTCGTCGGTAAAAAACAAAGGATTCAGACCGATCGACTGAAACCGCTGTACGGTATCGCCGATAGCCGCCCAGTCCGTTTTGGTAGAACCGCTGTCTGCTACTAGTATCATAGTGTTGTATTTTGTTGATGATTAATCCATTGCGTTGCCGCAAACCGGCCATGTCCGCGCACTTGGCGCAGACAACGCACAAATGTACTAAATATCCCCGGCTCTGCGAAGTCGCCGGGTCAAAAACAGTCCTGCGAGGTACTTTTTAACTATTGAACGCTTTCACGTGAAAATCCGCAACATTTCCTCCCGACATATTGCAAAATCCCCCGCCGAGGCTTGCCCATGTGGAAAATTATTGCTTCCTTTACTTGTTTTTTGCCGGGCCGACCGGCTGGTTTGCCGGCATTTTCCCTCCCAAAGAGAAACAAGTAAATATCTATCAAATAAATAACCACAAAAAACCATTTTAACAGGATGAAACGACTCTTTTTGTTTTTCGCCTTTATGATGGGACTGTTCTCCGCGAACGCCCAGAATAAAGATCCGGAATTCGTCCAGTACATGCACAGTCCCTGGGTGGATTCGGTATTCAACTCCCTGTCCCTGAAGGAGCAGATCGGACAGATGATCTTCGTCGAACTGCGTCCCAGTAACCCTTCGACCATCGTCAAGGCTCTCGACGATGCGCAAAACCTGGGCGTGGGCGGTGCCGTACTCTTCAAGAGCACCCTCCCCGAAGCCGCTGCGCTGACCAACGGTCTGCAACAGGCCTCCAAGACCCCGATGCTCGTAGCCATCGACGGTGAATGGGGCTTGGGAATGCGCCTGGACGACGTAGCCAATTTCCCGTACCAAATGGCCCTGGGCTCGCTCAAGGACAACGATCTGATCTACAAGATGGGATTGGAAGTCGCCCGCCAGGCCAAACGCGCCGGACTGCACATCAACCTGGCTCCGACGGTGGACGTAAACAACAACGCCCTCAACCCCGTGATCGGTTATCGTTCCTTCGGTGAAGACCCGAAAGACGTAGCCGCCAAAGGCCTGGCCTACATCAAGGGAATGGAAGACGGCGGTATCATCTGCACGGCCAAACACTTCCCCGGACACGGCGACACGGAGGTCGATTCGCACGCCGACCTGCCGCTGATCCCCCACGACATGGATCGTCTGAATGCAGTCGAACTGGCCCCCTTCAAAACCTTGATCGAAAACGGAGCCACCGGTATCATGTCCGCACACCTGAACGTACCGGCACTCACCGGCAACTCGCTCCCGACTTCGCTCTCGCCCAAAGCTCTCAAACAATTGGTACGTGACCAGTGGGGCTACAAAGGCCTGATCTTTACCGACGGCATGGAAATGCGAGGCATCTCCAAATACTACTCGCCGGGACAGGCAGCCCGTATGGCTGTGGAAGCCGGCAACGACATCCTGGAGTTGGTTCGCGACCCCAAAGAGGCCGTCGATTCCATCTATGCTGCCGTCCAGAAAGGGCAGATCAGCAAAGAACAGATCGAAGAATCCGTACGCCGCATCCTGGCCATCAAATACTACGTGGGACTCAACAAGTTCAAACCCACCAGCACGTGGAACATCGTCCCGGATGTCAATTCCCCGGCTTCGCAGCTGCTGATCCGCCAGATGACCCAAAAGACGCTCACCGGACTGCAGAACAAAGGAAACATTCTGCCGCTGGCTACCGGAAAATACGACAAGATCGCTGTCGTTTCGCTGCGCAGCGACAACGGCGGAGCGTTCTACAACCGGTTCAAGAAATACTTCAAGGCCGACTATTACACCTATGACTTCAAGAACAGCCTGACCAAGGCCGACGACATCCTGGACAGCCTGAAGAAATACGACCTGGTGATCGCCGAAATGGGAGGATTTTCCACCCGTCCGGGCAAAGCCCAGAGCGGCGACGACCCGAAGAAGAACTACGTGCTGGAATACGGTGTAACGACCAACCTGCAGCACTTCCTCGACCGTCTGACCAAAGAGCATGACAACACGGTACTGGCCGTCTTCGGCATGCCGTACGTGATGAACTACCTCCCGGCCATCAAGGACGCTTCCGCCGTTGTCTTCTCCCAGGGCAACAGCTCGCTGGCACAGGATCTGATGGCACAGGCCATCGCCGGTGCATTCGACGTGGACGGCAAACTGCCGGTCAACACCACCCCCTACCCGATCAATACCAGCGTGGAGATCAAAGGCGGCATCCGCTTTGCCTTTACCATCGGCGAGGAAGTCGGCATCAATTCGGCCAAACTGGAACACATGGTTGATTCAATCGTCTATGGCTCGATCCGCAACGGCGCTTTCCCCGGCTGCCAGATCGTTATCGCCAAAGACCAGAAAGTCATCCTGGAGCGCAGCTACGGCTACCACACCTTTACGGGACAGGAGCCGGTCAAGGATGAAGACCTGTTCGACATGGCCTCCAACACCAAGGTGTGCGCCGCCCTGCCGGCCTACATGGAACTGTACGACCAAGGCAAAATCGACCTCGACACTCCCATCTCGGAATATCTGCCGGGACTCAAGTTCGAAAAATCGAACAAGAAAGACGTAACGCTCCGCTCCCAGCTCTCGCACATCGCCGGCTTCCAGCCCTACTATCCGTTCTGGAGCGACGCGATGAAGAAAGGCCTGATCCGCAACAAACCCTCCAAGAAGTTCAATGTCCAGATCGACCAGAACCTCTGGGCTTCGGAAAAGATCTACGACTTCGTCTACAAGAAGATCCGCGACCTTCCGCTGACCGAACCCAACAAGATGAAATACTCCTGCCTGGGCTTCGTACTGGCTCCGCGCATCATCCAAAACGTAACGGGTGAAAACTTCCACGACTTCGTGGACAAGAACGTATACGGCCGCTTGGGAGCCTTGTACACCACGTTCAATCCCTTGACCCGCGGCGGTTATCCGCTCTCGCAGATCATGCCGACCGAATACGACAATGCCTTCCGCAAATCGCTCGTACACGGTTTCGTACACGACGAGGCTTCGGCCGTGGTGGGCGGATATTCGTCCAACGCCGGATTGTTTTCCAACGCCTTGGGTATTGCCGAACTGTTCCAGATGTACCTGAACAAAGGCACTTACGGCGGTCAGTACTTCTTCTCGCCCGAGACGTTCGATACGTTCAACAAACAGTACTACCTGGAGCACAACAACTACCGCGCCATCGGCTTTGAAAAGGCCACCCCGGCCAACAAGGATCGCAAGGTGGAAGACGCCTGGCCGGCTCCTTCCTGCTCGCCGGAAGCCTTCGGCCACTCGGGATTCACCGGCACCTACGCTTGGGCCGACCCGGCCAATGGCCTGATCTACGTTTTCCTTTCCAACCGGGTTTACCCCACGCGGTATAACGACGCTTTCGACGACATGCAAGCCCGCGTAGGCATTCACGAACTGGCCTACCAGCTCATCAAGGAAGGCCTGCCCAAAGAGGCCGTCATCCAGGACAAACCGGAGGAGACCAAAGCTCCGGCCCTGTTTGCCGACTAATCCTACCGAAGGTTCTGCAGTTGTTCTACAGCCGCAGAACCTTCTCCTTAAAAAAATCCCGACCGGTCCTCCGGTCGGGATTTTTTATTCAACCACTCTGATGTAGAAAAAACACACTCCCTTCCCGTATCTTCCACATCACCCCTCGTTCTGTTCCTACTCGACCAGACGACCACCCGTGCCCCGCGCTCTCCGGGCAGAACTCAAAAAAATTCCCTGTCTTTTCAGACAGGGAATTTTTTCATGAAAACCTTACCCTCACTCCTGAAGGTGATGATGCCGATGATGCCGCTCCTGACGGGCTCGGGTCAGCTCCGGCACCAGCGCATTGGCACGGAGCACCGCCTTGTTGATATGGCGGAAGATGTTGTCCGAACCCACCATCGCCTCGATACCCATGCGCTCCAGGGTCTGATGCACCTCGGGACGCACCCCGGAGAGGATTATGTGGATATGTTCCTTCTGCGAGGAATGGATGAGCGTTTCCAGGTTGTGTGCCCCAGTGGAATCCACGAAGGGGACTTTCCGCATCCGGATGATGCGCACCAGCGGCTTGTCGCCCATGCGGCGCATCAGGTCGTCGAACTTGTTGGCAATACCGAAAAAGAACGGCCCGTCGATCTCGTACACTTCCACCCCGGGAGCCAGGTCCATCTTGTCGTCTTCGTTGGGGGAAACATCACTGTGGTGGCGCGTATCCAGCCGGTCGCGCAACACGGCAATATGCGTGGTTTCGTTCACCCGCTTGACAAAGACGAAGATGGCCATCAGCATACCGATCTCGATGGCAATGGTCAGGTTGAAGATTACCGTAAGGAAAAACGTAACCGACATGACCAGCACATCGGATTTCGGCCCGCGAAGCAGCGAACGCACCGTCCGCCATCCGCTCATGTTGTAGGCCACCACCATCAGCACTCCGGCCAGGGCCGCCATGGGGATATACCGGGTCAAGTTGCCCAGGAAGAGCAGCACCAACAACAACACCACGGCATGAATGATCCCGGCCACGGCGGTACGCCCGCCGTTGTTGATGTTGGTCATCGTCCGGGCAATGGCACCCGTAACGGGGATTCCTCCGAAGAAGGGCACCACGATGTTGGCCACCCCTTGGGCCATGAGTTCAGTATTCGAGTTGTGCCGTTCACCCGTTACTCCATCGGCTACGGTAGCCGAAAGCAGGGATTCGATAGCCCCCAGCATGGCGATGGTAAAGGCAGCGGGCATCAGCAGGTTGATCGTTTCCATGCTCAACGAAAATCCTTCCGGAGCCGGCAAGGACGAGGAAATGGAAAAACGGTCGCCGATGGTCTCGATGCCCTGGACCCCCGCATAAGTCTGAAGCAGGTACACCCCGACGGTCATCACGACGATCGCTACCAACGATCCGGGAACTTTCTTGGACAGACGGGGCATCAGCGCGATCACCGCAATGGTCGCCACCCCCACGGCTGCCGTCCACAGATGCGCCGAAGAGAGGTTTTGGAAGTACACCACCCACTTGGACAGAAAGTCGGCCGGCACATCGCGCAAGCCGAGCCCCAAGAAATCGCCCACCTGCGTGGTAAAGATCGTCAAGGCGATACCGCTGGTAAACCCGATCACGATGGGATACGGGATAAAACGGATGACAACCCCCAAACGCAGCAGTCCCATCAGCACGAGCATCACACCGGCCATTGCTGTAGCCACCGCCAATCCTTCCAGACCGAACTGCTGGATGATCCCGTACACGATGACAATAAAAGCACCGGTCGGTCCGCCTATCTGCACCGAGCTTCCTCCCAAAAACGAAACGATGAACCCGCCGATCACCGCTGTGATAAGTCCCTTCTCCGGGCTGACCCCCGAAGCGATACCGAATGCAATGGCCAAAGGCAGGGCCACAATCCCCACGATGATGCCGGCCATCAGATCGGCGGCAAATTTTTCCTTTGAATAATTCCGCAGCGCCTCAAAAAACTTGGGCTTAAAGTCTATTTCCATCTTCTTTGTTAAAAAAACGCGCAAAGATACGGAATGCCGAGCGCCACGGCAAGAGAAAATCAAGGTTTTCACCCGGGAGGATGTCGAGCCTCATCCTCGCTTATCCAAAGACAACCAAATGAAAATAGAAAACCGTTCCGACCTGGTTTCCCAATACCGCCTTACTTTATATATTTGTAAACATCCGAACGTACCGTACAATACGACACACCCATCAATACCTGTCAATCCACATGATTTTATAGCGATTCATCAAACTTCAACACAATGAAACACACAAAAATCTTTCCGATCCTGCTACTTTCAGCCGGGATGCTGTTTGCCTGCAACACCCCCTTGCCCCAAGGACAAAACAACCAACTGAAAGTTCTTTCCTGGAACATCTGGCATGGCGGTCACTCGAAAGAATACCCCGGAGATGGTTGCGAAGGCACTATCGGCATCTTGAAAGAAAGCCAGGCAGACGTCATTACGATGATCGAAACTTACGGATCATCCGACAAGGTAGCCGACTCCCTGGGATATTACCATCGGCTACTGTCCAGCAACTTGAGCATCTACAGCCGTTACCCGATCATCGAGACCTATACCTTCCCGGACTCCATCCGAACGTTCAACTTCGGCGGAGTAATGATCGATGTGAACGGCCAGAAGGTGCGTATCTTCGACACGTGGCTGCATTACCTGCCCGCGACGACTATCGTCCCCACCGATTCGAGCGAAAAGGCCATCCTCGCATGGGAAACGGCAGGAACACGCGACGACGACATCAGGAAAATCCTGTCGGTGCTCCGCCCTTATCTCGCACAAGCGGACAGTATCCCGATCGTGATGAGCGGAGATTTCAACAGCCACTCCCACTTGGACTGGACGGAAGAGACAAAAGACCTGTACGATCACAACGGAGCTGTCGTCCGCTGGCCTGTTTCCCTGGCCATGGAGCAAGCCGGATTCAAAGACAGTTTCCGGGAAATGAATCCCGATGCGGCAAAAAACCTGGGCCGGACCTGGAGATACGGCGAAGGTACTACCGACCGATACGACAGGATAGACTATATTTATTACACGGGAGATAAACTGAAACTCCTCTCCTCGGAAAGCCACAACGGACTCCTTGGAGAGATCTATAGTTTTCAGGGAAAAGATTTCTTTTACGGCTCCGATCACGGCTTTGTCATAAGCACTTTCAACATAGAATAATCTCCCGAAGATGTAAGTAAAATCAAAAACTCAATCCTGCCGATAATGTGCATAAAAGGGAAGCCCCTCGCTTACAGCGAGGGGCTTCCCTTTTATATGCAGGATTCAAATCCTCGATTATTTCTGCTGCAATGCCTTCTCGCGATCCTTGCTGAAGCGCAGCAGGTCGAGCATCACCGGGGTAGCCATAAAGATGGACGAATACGTACCTACGATGATACCGATACCGATGGCGAACATAAAGCCACGGATGCTGTCTCCACCCCAGATAAAGATCACCAACACCACCAGGAACGTGGTGAGCGAAGTATTGATCGTACGGCTCAGGGTCTTGTTGATAGCCGTATTGGCCAACATATCGACATCCTTGCGCGGATTGTTGCGGATCTCCTCGCGGATACGGTCAAAGACGATCACGTTGTCATTGAGCGCATAACCGATCACCGTCAGGATAGCAGCCACAAAAGTCTGGTCGATCTGCATCGAGAAGGGCAATACCCCGTGCAGGAGAGCAAATGCTCCACAAACGATCACCACATTGTGGATAGAAGCGGCCACACATCCGGCCGAATACTGCCACTTGCGGAAACGGAACAGAATGTAGAGGAAGATACCGGCCAGGGAGAATACCAAAGCCCATACGGTGGAGGCCTTGATATCGTCCGCCATCGTCGGACCTACCACATTGGCCTCCATGATACCCAGTCCGCTGCCACTGGTAAACTCTTCGTAGGTAAAGCCCTCGGGGAAGAATTTCTTCAAGCCTTCGTACATCGTACGGTCGACCATGTCGTCCACCTCGTGCCCCGTCTTCTGGCTCATGAACTTGGTGGAGATCTTCACCTGACGGTCGGTACCGAACGTCTTCACCTCCGGCAATTCGTGCTGACCATCCTCGACCAGTACCTCCTGCAGGCTCTTGGCTACCTCGGCCGTTACCACCGGCTGGTCGAAACGAACGGTATAGGTGCGTCCTCCTACAAAGTCGATGCTCTTGTCAAACCCACGAATACCCATAGCCAGGAAAGACACCACGATCAGGACGAGAGACACGCCATAGAACAGGTTCTTCTTCTGGATGAACTGGAAGTTCGTGTTGGCAAAGAAGTTCTTGGACAGCGAAGTGTATACTCGCAAAGGACGTCCGCGCTTCACGTCACGGTCGATGAGCATGCGCGAGATAAAGATCGAAGTGATCACCGAAGTGATGATACCGATCATCATCGTGGTGGCAAATCCCTGGATCGGCCCCTTACCGAAGATGAACAGGATAAGGCTGGTGAGGAACGTGGTGGACTGCGAGTCGATGATCGAAGGCAAAGCATGCTTGTAACCATCGGCTACGGCCTGTTTGCCGGTCTTTCCGGCGCGGAGTTCCTCCTTGATACGTTCGTTGATGATTACGTTGGCATCCACCGCCATACCGATAGTCAGGATGATACCGGCAAATCCCGGCAGGGTCAGCGTAGCACCCAGCGAAGCCAATATACCGAAGATGAACAGGATATTGACAAACAGAGCGATGTCGGCGTAGAAACCCGAACGGTTGTAGAAGAAGATCATCCAAGCCAGCACCGCGATAAAGGCGATGATGAACGAAATCATGCTCGATTCGATCGCTTCACGACCCAACGAAGGTCCGACTACCTCCGACTGAATGATGTGCGTAGGAGCAGGCAGACGGCCGGCCTTAAGGATGTTGGCCAAATCCTGTGCTTCCTTGACGTCAAACTGACCGGTGATCTCGGAACGTCCGCCGGGGATAGCACCCTGCACGGTAGGAGCGGAATAAACCGTTCCGTCAAGCACGATGGCAATGGCTTTGCCGATGTTGTCGCCCGTAAGTTTGGCCCAACGGTCGGCACCGGTAGCATCCATGACCATGTTGACACACGGCCGGCTACGCTGGTCATAGCCCTGGGACGCATCGCTGATCACGTCACCGGAAAGGATGGGCTCGCCCTTGGAATTGGAACGGATGGCATAGAGTTCCATCACCGTCTTGTCCTGTACCGGAGGCTTGTTGCCCCACATGAACTGAACATGCTGCATTCCATGACGGATGAGCAGGTCCGGAGCCGAAGCGAGATATTTGTTGACTACCGTCGTATCCTTGATGGGAACATAAGCGATGATGGCTACTCCCTGCTGAACCGGATAGAGCACATCGAAGAGAGGATTTTCCCCACGGCGAACCGAATCTCCGCTGGTCTGGGCAATGGCCTGATCGGCCTGCTCGAGCAGTTTCTCTGCGGCAGCCTTCAGCGAATCGGAATTCCCTTTGGTGATCTTGTTTCCTTCGGAAGGCTCGGCCAACAAGTCCTCTGCCGAGTTTTCCCCAGCTACCTGTTTTGCCGGAGCTTCTTCCTGCTGAACCTTGGCGTTGAGATCATTGATTTCTTTCAGGCGGGCATTGAGATCGATCAAAAACGGAGCGACCTCCTCCGGAGTATAAACCGTCCAGAATTCCAGTGCGGCAGACGACTGAAGGAGCTTGCGCACACGCTCGGCATCGGACACACCGGCCAATTCCACCGAAATCTGGTCGGTGCCGGGCAAACGCTGGATCGTGGGCGACGATACGCCGAACTTGTCGATACGGGTACGAAGGATCTTATAGGCGCGATCGACAGCCCCGTCCACTTCCTTGCGGACGATTTCCTTTACCTGGTCATCGGTCAATTTTGCTCCGCCGGTAGCCGAAGCCAGACTACCGAAGATCTGCGGAGAAGAAAGCGTTACCCCGCTGCCATCGGCTTTGGCGATCTCGTCGAACTTGCGGAAAAATACGGTAACGAAATCTTCCTTGCCTCCGCTTTGTTCGCGGGCAGCGATCAAGGCTTTGTTAAAGGTCGGATCGGTCGTATTGTTGGCCAGGCCTTTGACGACATCCTCGACCGAGACTTCCAGGATGACGCTTACGCCGCCCTGCAAGTCGAGCCCCAACTTGAGCTCGTTATTCTTGATCTCCGAATAAGTGTACTGGATAGGACGCCACGAACCGATTCCGAGATTGATCACCGGATCACTCGCCGTCGAATCGAAATAGTACTGCCGCATCTTCTTCACGGCAGAGTCCCGAGCCGAAGTGGTGGGATAATCCACCTTATCCGCCTGTGCGACGGCATACTCATCGGCGATCCGATCGACACTTTTGGCCTTCCATGTAAAAAACAACTGGTACACGCATACGATCCCCAAAATAATGAGGAACAAGCGAATGGGGCCTTTGTTTTGCATTATCTTTGGTTTTGTTTATGATATTTGTTTGTTTTCGAGGGGCAAATATAATGAAAGGCGAGCGCAGCGGCAAGGCGAAAACAAAGTTTTCACATCAAACGGAGCCTCCGACGCTCCTCATAGCATCGTACCTGCCAAGCCGGTTCCCTTTTTCTTGCGCGGCAAACGCGGGAGGCATCAGCCTTTCACGTAAAGGTCGATCAATGACTCCAACGGAGGATTGTTTTCCAGGAGTTTCTTTCGGTCTTTCACCTTTACCTTGATCGACAGGTATTTGTCCATGTTGTCTTCGAACGGCTTCCAGTCCTCGCTCTCCTTGGGTATCTTCAGATATTCCCCGCAGGCATGCTGCACCACCAGGTACGTTTGCCGGTGCTGACGGTTGTCGTATCCCCACTGCAGGTGGATGTAATACGCCACCCGAACGACATCCTCCCAGTAGTAAAGTTCTTCGGAGAGTGTCTGTGGGACTACCCGCGTAAAATAATCGTCGTTGAATTTGAGCATGACAAACTTCCGGCCGCAAATGCCGAATTTAGAAACCTTTCTTCTTCAACAAGGCAGGGAGCAGACGGAAGAAAGCCTCGCGCTTGTACAACTTCTCGGCTTCTTCGGCCGGATAACCGAAGTACGTCTTCCCACCTTCGAGGGACTTCGAAACACCGGACTGCGCCAGGATAACGGCACCCGATCCGATGGTAACCCCCGAAGTCATTCCGACCTGTCCCCAGATCGTCACCTTGTCTTCGATGATGTTGCATCCGGCGATACCGCATTGGGCCGCTATCAAGCATTCCTTGCCGATGACCGTATCGTGGCCGATGTGCACATGATTGTCTATCTTGGTGCCTGCGCCGATGGTCGTAGGAGCGGATACTCCCCGGTCGATGGTACACAGCGAACCGATCTCCACATCGTCCTGGATCACCACATTCCCGCTGGAGAGCAGGCGGTCATATCCTTCGGGACGGTGTTTGTAGTAAAACGCATCGCCGCCGATAACGGAACCCGGATTGATAATGACCCGATCGCCGATACGCGTACCATCGCAAATGATCACACCTGCGTGCAGCACACAGTCCCGACCGATCTCCACATCGTTCCCGATGAATACTCCGGGCTGGATGTGCGTCCCCTGCCCGATCTTGGCATCGGGTGCGACCATAGCCGTAGCCGGAACGAAAGGACAAAATGTACGGGTTATCTTGTTGAAATCACGGAACGGATCGTCGGTAATGATCAAGGCCTTGCCCTCGGGGCATTCCACGTCTTTGTCGATCAGCACCACCGAAGCAGCACTGCGCAAAGCCTTGTCATAATACTTGGGATGGTCGACAAAAACTATATCGCCGTGGGTAACACTATGTATTTCGTTTATCCCCGTCACCGGAAAATCCCCCGGGCCTACATATTTTTCAGCCCCTATCATCGCAGCGATTTCCGAGAGTGTTTTCGGAGTGGAAAATTTCATCTTATCGTACGGATGTTACATGTTATAGCACCTGCAAAGTTAAGCAAAAATGAAAAGATTTTATCGGCCCCACCCTAATTTTTAAGTCCACCGGCCTCTCCTGGCATCAGAAACGCCTCTCATTCCATAAAAGTCATACGGGCGGGGTATCCCCCGCCCGTATGACTTCCTCAAAAAAAACGCTCAAATGCTTCGCTACTACGACAATTGCGTTTTGTCGTTTTCCTCGTACTGCATATGGGTCTTGTCGAAAAGCGCGGCAAAACCCGAAAGAGCATAGAGTACACGCTTGACTTCGAACATCATACCGAAATAAAGGTTGGTATTGCGGCGGGAGAACTCCTTGTTTTCCCCGATCCGGTCGGCTTCCTTGGCCATGATCCGGTCGATGTCATCGCTCAGGGAAAGGATTATCTCCCGCAGAGCAATCACCTGGCTATAATCGTTCTCGCGGATCGCATCGGTCATCTCGCCAAAGAGGGTATCCAACCGTTTCCCGATGGTTACCAAAGTCTCCTTGCGGTACTGGATCAGCGGTTTGTGGTTGTTGTCCAGATGCTCGAAGGCCGAAGAGGCGATCACCGACACCGATTCGGTCAGCGCTACCAGATACGAGAGACTCTTGACGTAATATGCCGCATGGGGACCGTTGATATCTTCCGAAGAGCGGATCATATAGAAGGTCGAAAAACGCAGTTTCTTGACGTTTTCTTCCAGACGGAAGGATGCTTTCTGTGCATTGGAGAGCACCGAACGGCTGTGCATGTACAAGCCCTTGATCACCTGGTCGGTCAGACGCATCGAATCGATCATCACGTCGGAGATCTTCATATCGAAAGCCCGCTCGGCAGCTGCCGCACTGGGATACTCTACCTGCATGTCCATCGAAACCTCCGGAGCAGTCTTGCGGGCCAGTTTCTTGAACAGTTTCACGGCGACGACCGTCATGCCCGCCACGATGATGATGGGTATGATGGCCTTGACACCGATCACCTTGAGCAGCAGCGCCAACGAGGCCGCCGAAAGGAAAGCAATGAGCGCCGTAGCAAACCATCCGAGGATCACCCGCACTACGCCCGATACGCGATACACCGCGCTCTCCAAGCCCCAGGCCCGGTCGGCCAGCGAAGTTCCCATGGCTACCATGAAGGTGGTATAGGTCGTACTCAAAGGCAGGGTGCTGTTCGTTCCCATCGAAATGATGATGGCCGGTACCACCACATTGACCGAAGCGCGCACCAAGTCGAATGCCGGCACATCCCGACGTTTGATATCCTTGACATACGGACGGTCGAAACGCCCTTCGATATGCTCCCGGATGCGATGGGGCAGCAAATAGGTAAGTCCTCGCCCTACATACACCGAAGCGCGCACCATCAGTTTGGAAATGGTATTGGGACGAAAACGTTCCTCGGCGCTTTCCGTACGGGCAAGATCTACCGTAGTCTTAAGTACGTTGTGCGCCTTGCGGGAAAATATCAAGGACAGCATCATGATCACGCCTGCGATAATGAGGATAAACAGCGGCGTCTTCACATCCGTATTGAGCACATCCATGTACATGTTGATATCCCCTGTTTGGCTGTATGCCTCATACGCTCCAAAAGAAGCCAGCGGAACACCAATAAAATTGACCAAGTCATTGCCCGCAAAGGCCATGGCCAAAGCAAACGTCCCGGAGAGGACAATCACTTTCAGGATATTGACCTTGAATACCGACACCAGCAGCTGCGAAACGAGGGTGAAAAAAACAAAGCATATCAGCATCAACAGCATCGAGTGTTCATTGATCCACACCTTGGCCGCCGGAGGAATGATGGTCGTGCCTTTTGCCCCCTTGAGCAACAAATAAAACACGATCGCCGTCAGAGCCACTCCACCGATCAGACCTCCCCAATACTTCAGCCGCTGACTGTAATTGAACGTCAGCATAAAACGAACCAGCCACTGTATCACCACTCCTGCGACAAAGGCGATAATCACCACAGCAAATATTCCCGTAATCATCGGGATAGTTTTCTCATAGTTGATATAATCACCCAAAGTGGGCAAATCTCCCATAAAGGTAAGGAACGAGGGAACGTCTTCCGCCCCGACCACCTTGAACATTGACATGGCTACCGAAGCTCCCAGCAGTTCGAATACCATCGACACGGTTGTGGAGGTCGGCAATCCCAAGGTATTGAAGACATCCAACAAGATAACGTCGGTAATCATCACCGCCAGATAAATCATGATCACTTCCTCGAACACGAACATTTCGGGATGAAAAATGCCTCGGCGCGCTATTTCCATCATACCGTTGGAAAATACCGCGCCGAGAATAATGCCTACGGAGGCCACTACGATAATAAACTTGAAAGAAGCGGCTCTGGATCCGACTGCAGACCCGAGGAAATTGACCGCGTCGTTACTTACTCCCACGATGAGATCCAGCACTGCCAGAATACCCATTAATACCATCAAAAACAGAAAAATGTCGTTCATTACGCATCGGTTTGGTTCACGGTGCTAAATAACGGCTTTTCTTTTAAGTATTTTTTAAGACTATGTTTCCAAAATGTTAAGTTCCCCTCCCGCACAACTCCGCCGAAATCACAGCAACCGCCTCTCCCGCACAAAACAGGGGCCGCGAAAAACGCGGCCCCTGCACACTTAACACAACTGTTTTCAATATGTAAACAAAAAACTTACTTCCAACTGTCCGGAAAACGGTAGATCACCGCATTGATGCTCATCCCGGCTCCTACCGAGGTAAGGATCACATTGTCGCCCGCATGGAAACGATGCTCGGGAAGCTGCTCGCGAGCGATCAGATCGTACAAGGTAGGAATGGTGGCCACCGAGGAATTGCCCAGGAAAGAAAGGCTCATCGGCATGAACTCCTTGCTCTCCTTCTTGCAGCCCGGATAGAGACGGCGCAGACGGATAAACACCGCCTCGTCCATCTTTTCGTTGGCCTGGTGAATGATCATCTTGGCCATTTCGTCCAGCGTCAAGCCTGCCTGGTCAAGCGCCGACTTGATCGCTCCGGGGACATTGCGCAGCACGTACTCGTACACCTTGCGACCAGCCATACGGATCACCGTACGACGCGGTCCGGAGTAGTCCGGATTGACACTCGGACTGCCTTTGAGGTAGTCGGATTCCTCGCCCGTATCGGAAAGGGTTGCGGTGGAAAGCACCCCGAATTTCTTGTCGGATTCCACTGCCGTGAGCACCACCGCTCCGGCACCGTCCGAAAAGATCATCTGGTCGCGGTCGTGCGGGTCGCAGATACGGGAAAGCGTATCGCTGCCCACCACCAAAATATTGTGAGCCAGACGAGCCTGTATGAGATGGTGCGCCAGGATCACTCCCTGCAGCCATCCGGGGCAACCGAAAATCATATCGTAGGGAATGCACTGACGGTTCTTGATGCCCAGTTTGTGTTTGACCCGCGCGCTGACCGAAGGAACCATTTCACTGCAATAGGTCGTCTCGGGAATATCGGCGTAGTTGTGCGCCACGATCACATAATCGAGGGTTTCCGGGTCGCCTCCCCAGGACTCGATCGCCCGGCGGGCAGCCTCGGCAGCCATATCGGAGTTGTTCACCCCGTCTTCCACATAGCGGCGTTCGGTAATGCCGACCAGTTCCCGGAATTTTTCAACGATATCCTCGTTGGTGCGTTCGATGCGTTTTCCGTCCGTATCGTAAAACTCGGTCGAGAGGAAATGATCGTTTTTCACCACCCGGGGCGGCAGGTAACAGCCCGAACCGGCGATGACCGTGTTAAGATGTTTTTCCATGATGATTTGTTGGATCGCTTTATTCTTGATTGTCTTCTTCTCCCGTGTAACGCAAGGCATCCCAACAAGCATGGCACGCTTGACGGATACGGTTTTCGGTCAATTGTTGGTTGTGGTCGATGTGCAGTTTGGCCATCTCGATGATCGGACCGCGCGAAACGGCAATGATCGTGTACAAGGGCAGGTCTTTGATCAGCTTCTTCTTTTTTCCCTCGATGAAGAAACGGAGCACCGGGCTGAGGATCCGCAAACCCGACACGCGCACCAGGTGCTGCATGTAGCCCGAATGACGGTGCTGCTCGGCATACTGGAACTCGTCCGGATGGTGAATGTAGTAGTGCGTCATGTTGAGCCACATCAACTCGAAGCGTTCCCGGTAGGGCATTGCCTCGTCATAGCCGCACAGCATAGCCTGTATGACCTTTTCCTGAATGTCCTGCATGAGGGTAAGGATCAAATCGTCCTTGCTCTTGAAGTAACGGTAGATCGTACCCGCCCCGATCCCGGCATCCTCGGCGATCATGGCCATCGAAGTGCCGTGAAATCCGTAGGTGGACACCAGAAACAGCGTGCTGTCCAGGATGGCTTTGTACTTGTCTCCCCTTACCGTCTTCTGATTCATAGGCCTTTAGCACGAATGAACATTCATTCCGCAATATTACGCAGAATTGCCGGGCTCTACAAATATTCCCGTCATTTTTTAAATCCCTCTTTGATATTTCCTTTTCGATTATTATATTTGTAAGTAAACCTTTTAATTCTTTGGAAGACATGACACAGGACAACCTCGGCTGGGGACAATTCATCCTCTCGCTGGTAGGCGTACTGGGACTGCGGGAACTCGCCCCGGTGATCTTCTCCGCCCTTTTCCGCCGGAAGGAGGACGTGGAGTCCACCCGGATCGAAAACTCGGCCCGACTGGCCGCCGCCTCGCGCGAGCAGATCCTCTTTCTCAAGGACAGCCTGCGCGAAGCCTACGCCGAGATGGACAAAATGCAGGACGACCTCAACGCCAAACGCGCCCGCATCAACGAGTTGTCCCGAAAACTGTACAACATCGAACTGGAAGTCCAACTGATGCGCCGCCGCAGCGACCGCCTCTGCTGCACCAACACAGCCTGTCCCTCCCGGGAAGTCCCCCGGAGCCAACCGGAGGATGCCAAAACCGAAAAAGCATGAAAACACCCCAAGTATTTCTCCTCGTGATCCTCGCGCTGGCCGTCGCCGGTTGCCGCGCCAAAAAAGAAACGCTCCACCGTCAGCAAAGCGACCACTTGGAGGTGGAAAACCTGCGGAAGGACTCGCTCCTTACCCTCACGCACATGCGCTACGGAGGGGAACTCCGTATCCGCATCGACGAAACCACCCGCGAGAAAGACACCTTGGGGCGCACCCTGCGGGAGACCGTCCGTCGCTACCACCTCCAGCAACAGGATTCATCGCAGCAATCCCTCCGCCGGGAAAGCATCGGAGAGACATTTTCCATACAAAAAGAGGAAACACAAGCCGAGGCCCGATCGGAACTCGCAACCGATCCTCCCTTACGCGGATTCTGGACGGGGATCACCGCCCTACTCGCAGGTATAGCGGGGTGGGTGCTGCGGGGCGTACTGCGGAAATAACCGTCTGACGAGAAGAACGATACGATCGATCAATCTCCTTTTTGCTCCGAAAGTTCCAGCCAACGCATTTCCAAGGTGTCGATGCGTTCGAGCAATTGTTCCATCCGGTGGGAGAGTTCGTTCACCCGCTCGGGCGACAGGGTTTCTCCGGAGGAAAAAACGGCTTCGATCTGTTGTTTTTCCGTTTCCAGGCAGGGAAGTTCCTGTTCGATGGCATCGTACTCCTGCTGCTGGCGATACGAGAGGCGTTGTTTTTGCGGGCCTCGCTCCCGGGCGGCTTTCGGTTTTTCACCCGAAGCCTGTTCGCGGGGCTGCTCGGCGGCCTGCTGCCGGCTCCACTGGCGGTACTCGGAATACGTGCCCGGGAAATCCTTCACCCGGCCGTCGCCCTGAAAGACAAAGATATGGTCGACGATCTTGTCCAGGAAATACCGGTCATGGCTCACCACCAGCAACACCCCGGGATATTCCTGAAGGAAGTCCTCCAGGACTGTCAGGGTGAGGATGTCCAGATCGTTGGTCGGCTCGTCGAGGATCAGGAAATTGGGATTGGCGATCAGCACCGTGCAGAGGTACAAGCGGCGGAGTTCGCCCCCCGAGAGTTTTTCCACATAGTCCCACTGCTGGGCGCGGGTAAAGAGAAAACGCTCCAACAACTGTTCGGCCGAAAGGCGCCGCCCGCCCGAAAGCGGGAGATAATCGCCGTAACAGCGTACTACGTCGATGACTTTTTCGCCGGGCTGCACCTCGAGACCGCTCTGACGGTAGTAACCGAACACCACGGTATCGCCCACCACGACTTTCCCCGCATCGGGGGGCAGCTCGCCGGTAACCAAACGGAGAAAGGTGGATTTGCCCGTGCCGTTGTCGCCGACCACCCCCACCCGCTCGGCCCGCCGAAACGTGTAGTCGAAGCAGTCGAGCATCCTGGCCGCCCCCCACGACTTGGACACGTTGTGCAGTTCGACTACCTTGCTGCCCAAGCGTTCCATATTGATGCCCAAGGTGAGCACCCGGTCGTCCGCGCGGCGCGCGGCGCGGCGTGCCAGTTCGTCGAACGAGTCGATGCGGGCCTTGGCTTTCGTGCCGCGCGCCTGAGGCTGGCGGCGGATCCATTCGAGTTCGGTGCGCATCAGGTTCCGGGCCTTTTCCGCCGCGCGCAGCGCGGCGGCGTAACGCTCCTCTCGTTTGCTGAGAAAATCCGCGTACGTATCCTTGTAGCGCCACAGCGACCCTTCGTCCAGTTCCAATATATCGGAACATACCCGGTCGAGAAACCAGCGGTCGTGGGTAACCATGAACAGGGTTACCTTCGACTTGGACAGGTAATCCTCCAGCCATTCCACCATCGGAATGTCCAGATGGTTGGTCGGCTCGTCGAGCACGAGCAGATCGGGTTCTTCGATGAGCACCCGTGCCAAGGCCAAACGCCGCACCTGTCCGCCGGACATCTGCCCGCAGGGCACTTCCACCCGATCCAGCCCGAGCTGGGAGAGGACCGTACGGATGCGCACCTCGTAGTCCCACGCGCCGAGGGCTTCCATCTGTTCGTACGCCGCCTGAAAATCGTCCCCGTGGCTTCCTCCCTGACGGGCGGCCCGCTCGTAGCGGGCGATGGCCTGCAACTGGGGGCTGTCTCCTCCGTAGATCACGTCCTGCACGGTCTGCTGCGGATCGAACGTGGGCTGCTGCTCGAGATACCCCAGCCGGATGCCCTTGCGCAGGACGACCTTCCCGGTGTCGGGCTGCTCGCGTCCGCAGAGGATCTTCATCAGGGTGGATTTGCCCGTGCCGTTTTTGGCGACAAAGGCAACCTTTTCGCCCTGCTCGATGCCGAAGGTCAATCCGGAAAAGAGCGTGCGCACGCCGAAGGACTTGCCGATATTTTCTGCCGAAAGGTAATTCACTGCCGGCAAAGGTACGAAATCCTGCCCCGAAACCGAAAAGGAATGTCCTCTCACCGCCTATCTATGGGAAGAAAACCGTACCTTTGTCCTATCCTGCGCATTACCCCGGCAGCGGGGCTCGTCTTGGCCCGGAGCCGATTCGCGGCCTTGCGGCCGCGAGCGCCGCGGAAGCGGCGCTCGCCTAGGGAGAAGGCAGGAGCGCACAAGAGACGCAAAAAGAAAAGAAGAACACTTACACCCGATTGCCATGGTACGATCGATGACCGGATTCGGCCGCGCACAGGTCGAACTGGACGACAAAAAACTAACGGTAGAGATCAAATCCCTCAACGGAAAACAAATGGACCTCTCCACCCGCATCCCTTCGCTGCTGCGGGAAAAAGAACTGGAAGTACGCAGCTACCTCACCGGCCGGCTGGTGCGCGGAAAGGTCGACCTGCTCATCTACACCGAAGCGGCCGACGCCGACAACAGCCACGACATCAACGCCGCCACGGTAGCTTCCTACCGGGAACAGTTGCAAGCCCTCGAACCTTCGCTCTCCCCCACCGACAGTCTCTCGATCGCCATGCGCCTGCCGGATGTCTTCCGGGGCGAACGAGAAGAGCTCTCCGAGCAGACCTGGCAAGCGGTACAAGGTGCCATCCGACAGGCGGCAGATGCCCTGGTAGCCTATCGCGAATCGGAAGGGGCGGTCCTGCACCGGGAATTGGCTTCGTACATCGGAAACATCCGGGCGCTGGCTGCCCAGGTCGAGCCTTTTGAGAAGTCGCGGGTGGAGCAGATCAAAGAACGCCTGCGCAAACACCTGAGCGAAGCGGAAGTGAAAGTGGACGAAAACCGCTTCGAGCAGGAGATCATCTTCTACCTCGAAAAACTGGACATCACCGAAGAGAAAGTCCGCCTGAACCTGCACCTGGACTACTTCCTCAAGACGATGGACAGCGAGGAGAACTGTGGAAAGAAACTGGGCTTCATCGCCCAGGAGATAGGCCGCGAGATCAACACGATGGGGTCCAAATCCAACCAGGCCGACATGCAGAAACTGGTCGTGCGGATGAAGGACGAACTGGAAAAAATCAAGGAACAATCGCTCAACGTACTGTAAGGATGAACCCAAGTACCCGCAAGATACTCATCTTTTCCGCCCCATCCGGTTCGGGAAAGACCACGATCGTCAACCGCCTGTTGTCCGAAGGCATCCTGAATGCCGAATTTTCGGTCTCGGCCACTTCCCGCTCCCCGCGCAAAGGCGAAACACACGGCAAGGAGTATTACTTCCTCTCCCCGGAAGAATTCCGCCGCCGCATCGATGCGGACGAATTTCTGGAATGGGAACAGGTCTACGCCGACACCTACTACGGAACTCCCCGCAGCGAGGTGGAACGCATCTGGGCAGCCGGTCATGTGGTCATCCTCGATGTGGACGTGGTAGGTGGGCTGAACATCAAACGGATGTACCCCCGGGAAGCGCTCTCGATCTTCATCATGCCGCCCTCCATCGAGCAGTTGCGCGCCCGGCTCGAAGGCCGCGGCACGGAAACTCCCGACAAGATCGAAATGCGCATCGCCAAAGCCCAACGGGAGATCTCCTATTCGAAGGACTTCGACACCATCATCGTCAACGACGACCTGGAAACGGCCGTAGCCCAGGCGAGAAAGACGGTACTCGACTTCCTGGCGAAATAACCCCGCAAAGTCTCTCCCTCCGAAGACAGCGACAGACTCACAGACAGACACATGGACAGCGCCGGAAAGAAAAAAACGGGACTTTACTTCGGTTCGTTCAACCCGATACACGTCGGGCATCTGATCGTGGCCGAATACCTGCGCGAACACACCGACCTGGACGAAGTGTGGATCGTGGTCTCGCCGCACAATCCTTTCAAACAAAAAGCGACGCTGGCTTCGGACTATGCCCGGCTGGAGATGGTGCGGTTGGCTCTCGAAGACTTCGAAGGGATACAAGCTTGCGATGCGGAGTTCTACCTCCCGCGCCCCAGCTATACGGCCGACACGTTGCTGCATCTGTCCCAGAAATACCCCGAGAGGACTTTCTGTCTGATGATGGGAGCCGACACACTCATCGGGTTCGAACGGTGGAAAAACTACGAGTTTCTCCTGAAATACTTCCCGCTGTACATCTATCCGCGGCCGGGATACAGCAACACCCATCCCTTGCTCGACAAAGCCCGGGTTACGGTGCTGGAACACGCTCCGCAGGTGGAGGTTTCGGCCTCCGCCATCCGGGAAGACCTCCGGGCAGGACGCCAGGTCCGGGCCTTGGTGCCGCCGGCAGTGCTGGACTACATCGAACGGAGCGGCTTGTACCGATAAAGAAAGACCATTTCCCCGTATCGATGCCGGGGGGAGTTCGGCTTTTCATTTCCGAATACACGAAAGGGGTCGTTTCCCGCATGGGAAACGACCCCTTTCGATGTCAGGATATTCCTCCTCTCCCCCAGCCGGATCAGGCCTTGGGCAGGGTGAAACGGAACTTGGAACCGGAGTGGAGTTTGCTCTCCACCTCGATCTTCTCGCCATGCGACTCGATGACATGCTTGACGATGGAAAGCCCCAGTCCCGAGCCTCCGTTGTCGCGCGAACGGCTCTTGTCCACCCGGTAAAAACGTTCGAAGATACGGGGGAGGTCCGAAGCTGCGATGCCGATCCCGTTGTCCGCCACTTCGGTAACGATCTTGTCGCCGGCCTGATAGAAACGGATCTTGACATATCCGCCTTTTTCCTTGGAATAACGCACCGAATTGGTCACCAGATTGGTCAGCACCTGTTCGATGCGCATCTCGTCGGCATAGACCATCACCGGCTCGTTGTAATCCTTGTCCAGGGACACCGTTACTCCCCGATCGAAAGCCTCCATGTCCACCATTCCGATGATGTTTTCGGCCAGTGCCACAATGTCAAAAGGCTCCTTGACCGGCACATTGCGGCCGTTTTCCAGTTTGGTGATCGTATCGAGGTCCTTGACCACCGATACCAGCCGCTCCATCCCGATAGAGGCCCGGCGGACGTATTTGGCCGTGAGTTCCGGATCGTCCAGTCCGCCTTCCATCAGCGTGAGCAGATACCCTTGGGTGGTAAACAGCGGGGTTTTGAGCTCATGGGCCAGGTTGCCGATAAATTCGCGCCGGAAGGTATCCCGATCGCGCAGGGCATCCTCCTCGACCCGGCGTTTTTCCATATACGAGCGGATGTTCTCCCGCAGGCGTGAGAGTTGTTCGGGCACCGAACACGAACCGCTGTAATGCGAAAAGGTAAAGCAGTTGTGGATGTCCTGGATCTTTTTGTTCAGGCTCCGGTTGTACAGCGGGATGAAAATCCAGCATACCAGCACATAAAATCCCACCACCACGGCACACAAGACATACGTAAGAGCCGGCGTGGCCCCCATCGAAACACAAACTCCCGCTACCACTGCCAACAAGGCAGCAAAAAGCACATGCGGGACCAGATTGAATCCTATCTTCTCCATCGTTTATTGATAATCATGCAGGTTCCCGGACGGGAAGCTCGGTTTACTTTTCCTCGAATTTGTACCCGACGCCTTTGATCGTCTTGAAGCGGTCGTCGCCTATCTTTTCCCGCAATTTGCGGATATGCACATCGATGGTGCGCCCTCCGACCACAACTTCATTGCCCCAGACCTGGTCCATGATCTCTTCGCGTTTGAACACGCGCCCGGGACGGGAAGCGAGCAAGGCAAGCAGCTCGAACTCCTTGCGGGGGAGCAGCATTTCACGCCCCTGGTGGATGACCCGGTATCCCTCGCGGTCGATCACCAGATCGCCGGCCGTATAACGGGCCTGCGACTCTTCCACAGCCGGAACCACCCTCCGCAACAAGGCACGGATCTTGCTCATGAGCACTTTCGGCTTGACCGGTTTGGTGATGTAGTCGTCCGCCCCAGCCTCGTAGCCGGCCATCATGGAATAGTCCTCGGCCAAAGCCGTGAGAAAGACCACCAGTGTATCTTTCAGACGCGGGATCTGCCGCAACCTTTCGCAGGTTTCCATCCCGTCCATCCCCGGCATCATCACATCGAGGATGATCAGCGAAGGCGTCTCGCGCGCCGCTATCTCGATGCCCTGTTCACCGTCGGGAGCGGTAAACACCGTATAACCTTCCCGGCGCAAATGGTAGCCTACCAACTCCAGAATATCCGGTTCGTCGTCTACCAAAAGGATCTTTATGTCGGAATTCGTCACGTGAAAAAACGTTTTGGTTCGTCTTTCGGGATCAAAGGTAAAAAAAATGGAAACGTACACCCGGAGGGGGTGCAATTGTTTACAAAAATTTCAATTTGTCTTTACACGGCGGTTACCTCACCGCTGCCGCACCCTATTCGAAATCCTTGCGCAAGGCCAGCGCCCTTTCTTCGGCCGCGCGCATCTCGAGTGCTTCCTCGGGCGTTTTGTCCTTGTATCCCAAATAGTGTAACACCCCGTGTACCATCACCCGGTCGAGTTCCTCCTTGAAATCCTCGCCCAGATTGCGGGCATTCTCGGCCACCCGGTCCACGCTGATGAACATCTCGCCGCTGATGATGTAGTCCTCCCGATAGTCGAAACTGATGATGTCGGTGTAGGTGTCGTGATCCAGGTACTCGATGTTGAGTTTGAGAAGCTGCTCGTCGCTGCAAAACGTATAGCACAATTCGCCCACTTCACACTCGGCCTGAGCAATCACCCCGGAGATCCAACGGGTATAGAAATCCTCGTCCTCCAGTTCGAAAACCGTGTCGTACAAATATTCTATCATCGCCTTTCCGCTGCCAAACTTCTTCTTCGTTCTTTCTTCCCGATTTCCGGTCCGCCGTTATTCCTTTTCGGGAAACTCGACCGGCTGCCCGTTTACCACCAGCGCGTAATGTATTGCCACGGAACGCTCTATCGTCTTGGCCACCGAGCAATACTTTTCGAGAGAGAGTTGCAGCGCACGCGCCACCTTCGCCGGCAAGGCGTCGGTATCGACCGAATATTCCATGTCAACTGCCGTAAAGGGCTTTGCGGCACCCACCTCCTCACGATGGCCAACCACCCGCACCTGATAGCGATCGACTCTCGCCTTTTGTTTTTCCAGGATCATCAGCACATCGATGGACGAACAACCGGCCAGTGCCTCAAGCAACAATTCCATCGGACTGGTCGCTTCGGGATAGTCACTCGGACGTCCGATCGACACCCGGGTTCCGGTAGAATTGGCCCCCGAGAACAACAAACCTTTTTCGTGGGTGAGCAAGATTTCCATGTCCATACGCTTCTCTCTTTTTTACAAAACCGTATCTTCTTCGATCATTTCCGAACGGCCAAAATGCCTCCAGGCAGCCTGGATTCCCATTCAGAAATCATGAGTTCTGCACAAATGTAGGGAATATTTTTCCGCATTGTCAGACTTAAGCCGAGATTTTTTTACGAAAATAATTTAACTATGTTAAAATCCCCTCTTTTTTAAGAATGGTGCTTTTTGATGAGAAAAAAAACTTTACATTTGCCCATGTGAAGTCAGTAATTTTAGTTTTTCATAGTTATAGTTTTTAGGTTTGGGTTAGTTTTGAAAAGGGTGTTCGTTTTGGGAATACCCTTTTCTTTTTTATATGACTGCCCGCATTTAACGTTTCTGCAACCATGCAGGCTGTCGGCAAAGCGAGAGGGCACCCCGATGGGGTGCCCTCTCGCTTTGCCGACAGCCCTTACCGCCCGAAGAAGACGCATAAGGAGAAACCGACCGGGTTACAAGGCCTCGCTCAAACGCAACAGGTCGGTATAGACCCCGCGCGCCGTAACGGCAGCACCGGCTCCTGCACCCTGGATGACTACGGGATTCTCTCCATAGGACTCTGTGTAGATCTCGAACATCGAATCGCTACCCCGCAAGCCCCCCAGAGGCGTTGCCTTTTTCACCTTGTCCAGTTTGACCTCCAGCGTACCGGCCACCGCATCCAGATCGCCTACATAACGCAACACCTCGTCCGGCGCCAAAGCGGCCTTCCGCTGCCCGTACTCGCTGTTGAGCAGATCGGCTCCGGAGAGAAAATCCTCCACCGTGCCGCTGCGCAAGGGTTCAGGAATAAGGTTTTCGATGCGGATGTCCGAAAACTCGCTGTGCATGTCGATCTCGCGGGCCAGGATGAGCAGTTTGCGGGCTACGTCGTTACCGCAAAGGTCCTCGCGCGGATCGGGTTCGGTAAAGCCCTTGTCCATCGCCTCGCGCAGGATCTCGTAGAACGGGCGGTCTTCTTCCGAAAAATGGTTGAAAATATAGCTCAACGTCCCGGAGAACACGCCCCGTACCCGCAGGATCTTGTCGCCCGAGTGGTGCAACTGGCGGATGGTATCCACCAGCGGAAGTCCGGCGCCGACATTGGTCTCGTAGAGGAACGTCTTTCCCTTCTGGCGCAGGAGGGCGCGCAGGGAGCTGTAAAAGTCGTACGAGATGGTGTTGGCCACCTTGTTCGAGGATACGATGTCGCATCCGGCCGTCACGAAACGAGGATACAACTGCACGAAGGAGGCCGATGCGGTATTGTCGACCACCACGACGTTCTCCAGGTTGTGCTGCTCGATATACTCGAGGATCGAATCGATGGTATAGGGCTGCGCGCTGCTGTCGAACTCCGCACGCCAGTCGCCCGAAATGCCGTGATTGTCCAGCAGTACTTTCTTCGAATTGGCCACCCCGAAGATGTTCAAACGCAGGTTGCGGCGTTCGAGGATGCTATCGGCCGTGGAAAGGATCTGGTCGATGAGCGTACCGCCGACATTGCCCCGGCCGAAGACGATCACGTTGAGTTTTTTGGTCATGCCGAAAATGTGGTTGTGGATGACATTGACCGCTTTCTTCAGGTCGGATTTGGCCACCACGAGCGAGAGGTGTTCGCCGTTGATGGTGTTGTTGATCAGGTAAGGCACGATCGAGTTTTTACGCAGCGCGGCATACGCCTTGTCCAGGAAATCGACATGCCGGCCGATGATCGAAATGACGGCCACCTCCTTGCCCACCACGATGTCGGAAATATCCTTAATGGCGATCTCGCGGGCAAACTCCTCGGTGAGCACCTCGCGGGAGAGATCGGCCACCGACGCATCGACGATAAAACCGATGCCTCGCTCGGAGGACGCCTGCGAGACGATCTTCACACTGACCCCGTGGGCCGAAAGAGCGGTAAAGATCCGGGCATCGATCCCGACCCGGCCCAAGAGTCCGCGTCCTTCGATGCTCACCAGAGCCACATCGTCGATCACCGAGATGGCCTTCAAACCGTCTCCGGCGCCCTGTTCGGCAATGGTCGTGCCCTGGCAGTCCGGATGGAACGAATTGAGGATACGGATGGGGATCTTCTTCTCGATCAGGGGAAGGATCGTCTTGGCATGGAGGACATTCGTACCGAAATTGGCCAGCTCGTTGGCCTCGCGGTAAGACAACAGGGGGATGATCTGCGCATCCTCGACCATCGACGGATTGGCCGTATAGACCCCGTCCACGTTGGTCCAGTTCTGTACTTCCTCCGCACCGAGGAAGCTGGCCAGCAGCGTAGCCGAGTAGTTGCTCCCGTTGCGTCCCAACGTGGTGGTCTGGTTAGTGAGCGTGGTGCCGATAAATCCGGTCACCACCTCGATCTGATCCTCGGGAGAGTCCTTGAAAAACTCCTTGACGTTGCGCTCCGACACATCCAGCAGCACGCTGGCCGAACCGTACTCCTCGGTGGTCTTGATCAAGGTGCGGCTATCCACAAAGCGGGCTTTGAATCCCCGTTTGCGCAACAGGTGCGCCACCATCTTGCAGCTGAGTATCTCCCCGAAGGAGAGAAAACGGTCCTTCACCTTCTGGCTGTATTCGCCCAGCAGTGCCACCCCGGCCAGGATCTGTTTCATCTCGGCATGTTCGGCCTTCATGTCCACGCTTTTCGAGGGAGCCTGCTGACGCTCGAAGAAATAATCGAAGGCAGGCATGTAATCCTCTCCGGCTGCCGCTTTGAGCAACATGTCTTCCAGCATGTCGGTCGATTTGCCGCGCGCCGAGCAGACGACATAGACTTTGCCCTTGCGCGCTTCCTGGCAGATGATGTCCAACGAATGATTCAACGGGGATCCCTCGGCCCCCGAAAGCGATTTACCGCCAAATTTGAGAACTTTCATTTTCTTCTTTCTTGTTTTAATTTGTTTTGTTTCTTGTTTTCGTGTCCTTGCTTGCCATTTTCCTTTCCCCCTCCCGGAAAGGTCCTGAAAAAACAAAACCGGCGTTTGAGATATTCTCAAAATGCCGGCAGGTTTTTCTTCGGTAGGTCATTCACCGCGATCCGTCCTAAAAAAACGCTCCCAGCAACTCCCGCATTCGGGTAAATTCGATCAAGAATCCATCATGACCGTGAGGGGTGTCCAATTCCAGATAATGCGCATCCTTGCGCATTCGCATCAACTCCTCTTGGGTGCGGACATTTTCATAAGCCGGGAAATACAGGTCGGACGTGATCCCCACCTGGACGATACGCCCGGCGAAAGGCCGAATGGCCTGCTCGAAGGAGCCACGCCCCCGGGAAATATCCACCGTGGTGATCATGTGCATCATAAAACGGTAGGCGTCCGGCGAGAAACGCCCCTGGAGCTTCTCTCCATGGTGTTCCAGCCAGGACTGTATGTTGCGCACGCCCAATTCCCGGTTCATCGTGCGGGAAAACTTGGCATCGATCGACTCGGGCGAACGGAAAAACAACATGGTCATCATCCGCGCGTCGTGCATGCCGAACTCCCCACGGGCCAAAAGTTGAAGCTGGATCACCGAAAGAGCCGTCACCCAATCGGTTGCCTTCCAGTCTCCGGCCACGATCACAGCCTGGCCGGCACACTCCGGATACTCGGCGATGGCTTCCCATACCAGACAGCCGCCCAGCGACCCTCCGATCAAAGTGTGGAAATGCTCCACCCCCAAACGCCGCGATGCTTCGATAAACATCCGGACGACATCGCGCGCGCTGATCCGCGCATAGCGATCGCCCCAAAGGAATCCGTCGTAACCGTTACCGGGAATGTTGAAACACAGGATGGAATACCGGTCGGTATCGACCGTCCCGCCCGGGTAGATCAACCCGCGCCACCAGCCGTGCGGATCGCCGCAGACATTGGAATTGCCGGTAAGGGCATGGAAGACCAGCACCACCGGAGCGCCGCTGTCGAGCGGGCGGCCGAAGACCTCGTACGACAAGTCCAGCGAGGGAATCTTTTCCCTCGACTCGCACGTAAAGTCCGTTATCTTGACCCGTTCCAACATCTGTTTCGAAAATACTGAGTGCAAAAGTAATAAAAAAACCGCTTCCCGTCGGTCGATTTCCCCGGTATTTTATCCGCCGCGTTGCAACCTTATAAACAATCGGCGAAATATTTTACCAAAGCCTCCTTCAGCAGGTCTCCATTTTCAGCCTGCGAAGCATCGAGGGGACGCACCGATTCGTATTGCGGATACCCCTGCGCATCGCGCCCCGTCATCCGGTAATACCCGTACGGTTCGAGCACGGCGCACGCCCCGATGTGCATCAGCGCCGTCTTGTCCTCGCGGGAAAGCGGCGCGGCCGGACGGCCGAAAACCTGCAAGCCGGCCACGAACAACAACGCCGGAATGTCCACCGGGGCATCCGGGGAAAAATACTCCGCCAAACGGAGGGCGATGGCATGCAGTTTTTCGTCGGTATTCATAAGCTTTAACTCCCCGGAAAGGTCGGCTTCCGCCCGCAGAGGTTTCCCGAAAAGGAACCATCCCTTTGAAAACAAGGGGGACAAACGGATTTGCGCGGCAAAGATACGGCGTCTTTACGATTTATTGCCCGTTTTTGCCTAATTTCGCATCATGCAAAATTTTGACCTTATGAGAACTATCCTTGCAGGATTCCTGTGCATCTTTTCCGCTTTCGGCGCCCAGGCAGCGGATTCCCTGGTCTTCGAAGACATTTTCCGGGGGGTGTACACCGCCCGGGGCATCAATGCGCTGCGTTCGACGGCCGACGGACAGCACTACACCTTGCTCGAACGGCCGGGCGGCCGGACACAAATCGTCCTGTACAACTACCGCGACGGACAGAGCGTCGATACGCTGTTCTCCGACCGGGGGTATCCCGAACTTGAAGGCAAGTCCATCTTTACCTACACCTTGAGCCCGGACGAGCACAAGATCCTCCTGGGGACCGATCGCCGCGATGTTTTCCGCCGCTCCTACACGGCGCTTTACTTCCTTTACGATACGGCCACCAGCACACTCGAACCCGTATCGGACCAGCGCATCCAGCAGCCCACCTTCTCGCCTGACGGTTCCAAGATCGCCTACGCAAAAGACAACGATCTGTACTACAAGGACCTCTCCGACGGCTCCACGCGTCGCGTTACCCACGACGGACGCCCCGGCCGCATCATCAACGGCACGGCCGACTGGGTGTACGAAGAGGAATTTGCCATCGTACGGCTTTTCGACTGGAGCCCTTCCAGCGACCGCCTGGCCTACGTGCGTTTCGACGAAACCGAAGTGCCCCTCTACGGCATGGACCTGTACGGAAACAGCCTCTACCCGCAGCGCCAGACCTTCAAATACCCCAAGGCCGGGGAACGCAACTCACTGGTAAGCCTCTGGATCTACGACCTGCCCTCCGATACGACCCGGCAGGTGGAGGTCCCGCATACGGGCGAATTTTACCTCCCGCGCCTGCGCTGGATCGCCCCCCAGGGAAAGGCCCCGGAACAACTGGTCTTTTACGTGATGCCCCGTTTGCAAAACAGCCTGCACGTGTACCGGTGTTTCCCCGAGGGTACGGACCTCGAAACGGTCTATCAGGACCACTCGGACACGTACCTCAACCTGGACGATTCGGCTGTATTCCTGGAGGATGGCTCGGTGGTCTTCGTGAGCGAACGCGACGGCTACGCCCATCTGTACCGCAAAGACCGCAAGGGACACCTGCAAGCCCTCACACAGGGCCCGTGGCAGGTCACGGCTTTCTACGGCGTGGACCCCAAGACGTCCACCGCTTACTTTCAAAGCACTTCCCAGGGCCCTGAAAACCGCGACATCTGCGCCGTAAACCTGCGCAACGGCCGCATCCGCCGCCTTTCTTCGGGCACAGGCACGCACTCGGCCTCTTTCTCGCAAGGATTTGCCTACTACATCGATGCCTTCAGCAATACCACCACCCCGCCGCTCTACACCCTGAACGATCCCCGGGACGGCAGCGTGATAAAAGTCCTGGAGGACAACGCCGACCTGAAGGCCCGCATCGACTCCCTCCACCTGCCCGAGAAACGCTTCGGCTACCTCGAAACGGAGGACAGCCTGCGCCTGGCTCTGTGGACGATGCTGCCCGCCGACTTCGACAGCACCCGGAGCTATCCCCTGCTCATGTTCGTCTACGGCGGACCGGGCAGCCAGCAGGTGCTCAACACCTGGCTCACCTCGCAGGATCTGTGGTTCGCCTACCTGACGCAAAAGGGCTACGCCATCGCTTGTGTCGATGGGCGCGGAACGGGCGGACGAGGAGCCGACTTCGAGAAGACCATCTACAAACGCATGGGCGAAGTAGAGTTGCACGACCAGATAAAAGCGGCGCAGGCCCTCGCCCGGCTGCCCTACATCGACAAGGCCCGCATCGGGATCTTCGGCTGGAGCTTCGGCGGGTACATGGCCTGCCTGGCGGCCACCCGGGGAGGCGATACCTGGCGCGCAGCCGTGGCGGTCGCTCCGGTTACTTCGTGGCGTTTTTACGATACCATCTACACCGAACGCTACCTGTCCACCCCGCAGGAAAACCCCCAGGGGTACGACCTGAACTCCCCCCTCACCTATGCCGACGACCTGTCCAGCCGCTTGCTGCTGGTACACGGCACGGCGGACGACAACGTGCATTTCCAAAACTCGATGCAGTTCTCGGGCCTGCTGGTAAGTGCCGGGAAACCGTTCGAGCAGATGGTGTATGCGGACAAAAACCACAGCATCTACGGCGGAGCGACCCGTCTGCACCTTTTCTCCAAGATCACGAACTTTTTGCTGACCAATCTGTAAACCATTTCCCTTTCCCGTCATGGAAAACCTTCTACCCCGTCAAAAACCCCTCAAAAAGTATCTGCCCATCCTGGGCTGCATCGTGCTCTTCGCGCTGCTGTCCCTGGCGTACTTCAACCCGGTTCTCTCCGGGAAAGTCCTGGTACAGGGCGACATCAAGCAGTTCGCCGGCAGCGCGCAGGAGATCCTCCAGTACCGCGCCGAGCACCACGGACAAGACCCCTACTGGACCAACAGTATGTTCAGCGGGATGCCCGATTACCAGATAACGACCGACTTCCACTACAACCTGATCAAATACCTCGACAGCGCGCTGCGGTTTCTCCCGCGCCCGGCGGACTACATGTTCCTCTACCTGCTGAGCTTTTTCGTGCTGATGCTCGTCTTGCGCGCCGGATGGAAAAAAGCCCTGCTCGGAGCCCTGATGTTCGGGTTGACCTCCTACCTGTTCATCATTCTGGAGGCCGGGCACAACTCCAAGGCGCACGCCATCGCCTACCTGCCGCTCGTAGTGGCGGGCATCCTGCTGACCTACCGGGGAAAATACCTCTGGGGTGGGGTGCTCACCGCCTTTGCCATGGGGCTGGAGGTCTATGCCAACCACCCGCAGATGACCTACTACATGGGATTGGCCCTGGCGCTTTACGCCCTGATCTACCTGGTGGTCTGCCTGCGCAAACGGCAGTTGCTCCACTTCTGGAAGGCTTCCGGGGTGATCGTAGTGGCCGTCCTGCTGGGTATCGGCCTGAATGCCGGGCGGCTGTGGAGTACCTGGTCGTACCAGAAGCACACCATCCGCGGAGGCAGCGAACTCACCCAGGCCTCCGGCGAGCAGCAGAAAGGACTGGACAAAGACTACCTGCTGATGTGGAGCTACGGGGTCGGTGAGACCTTCAACCTGATGATCCCCAACCTCTACGGAGGCTCTTCCCACACCGACCTGGGACGCGACAGCCGTTTCCACCAGGAGATCGTCCGTCTGACCGGCGATCCGTCCCAAGCCGACCGGATGGCTGCCCAGGCCCCGGCCTACTGGGGCGACCAACCCTTCACTTCCGGACCGGCCTACGTGGGTGCCGTGGTGGTATTCCTGTTCCTGCTGGGGTGCATCATCGTCCGGGGGCCGATGAAGTGGTGGCTCATCGCGGCCACCCTGATCAGTTTCCTGATGGCCTGGGGAAGCAACGCGATGTGGTTTTCCGACTGGATGATCGACCACTTCCCCCTGTACAACAAATTCCGTACGCCCTCCTCGGCACTGATCGTCTCCTCGATCACGATGCCCATCCTGGCGGTATTGGCCGTGCGGGAATGGCTCTCGGCCTCGCCAAGCGAACTGCCTCCCCTGCGCCGCAAACGCGCCTGGTACGCCGCATTGGGAACGACCGTAGGCATCTGCGCCCTGCTCATCCTGATGTCCAATGCGTTCTTTTCGTTCACTTCGCCCTCCGACAACCAGACCTTCGGACAGTACCCCAACCTGCTGGCCGCCCTGCGCGACGACCGGCATAGCCTGCTCACGGGCGATGCGTTCCGCAGCGCCGTACTCATCGCACTGGCCGGGGGCGCGCTGTGGCTCGCGTACCGAAAAAAGATCGACGCCAACAAGACCATAGCGATCCTTTCCCTGCTGGTGCTCGTCGACCTGTGGGCCGTGGACAAACGCTACCTGAACAACGGCAACTTCTCCAACCGCTTTGCCATGGAGGACCCCTTCGCCGGGTCGGCTGCCCATCTGGCTTCCCAGCAACTGGCGGGCGACACCTCCTACTTCCGGGTGATCAACTTCACGGTCAGCCCCATGCAGGACGCCTCGACCTCGTACTATTTCCATTCGGTCGGCGGATACCACGCCGCCAAACTGCAACGCTACCAGGAGCTTTGGGACCGTCAGATCGCCCGCGGCAACCTCTCTATCCTCAATATGCTCAACACCAAGTACTTTATCGGTTTGAGCGAAGACAAACGCTCGGTAGCCATTCAGGAAAACTCGCTGGCACTGGGTCCGGCCTGGGTGGTGGACAGCCTCGTATGGGTACCGAACGCCGATGCGGAGATCGCCGCCCTCGACTCGCTCGACTTGCCCCGGGTAGCAGTAGCCGACGAGAAATTCGCTTCCACGGCCGCTTTCACCCCCTTTGTCCGGGACTCGACCCACCGGTATGAGGTCCGCCTGGTGTCCTACCAACCCAACCACCTGGTGTACCGCACCGACTTGGCTACCCCGGCACCGGTCGTCTTCTCCGAGATCTACTATCCGGACGGCTGGAACGCCTACATCGACGGACAACCGGCCGAATACTTCCGCGCCAACTACGTGCTGCGGGCCATGATCGCCCCGCAGGGAGAACATACGGTCGAATTCCGTTTCGAACCCCGGGAAGTCATCGAGGGCGACCGCATCAGCCTGGTATGCAGCCTCCTGCTCCTGGGCGGAACGGCCGGAGCTTGCTGGTACACCCGCCGCAGAAACCGCTTGCAGACCGAGAAACGATAGCCGCGCGATGAAGAAAGTCCTGGTGATCAGCTACTACTTTCCCCCGGCCGGAGGACCGGGGGTACAACGCTGGCTCAAGTTCGTCAAATACCTCCGGGATGAAGGCTACGAACCGGTGCTGTACGTGCCGCAGGGAGCCGCCTATCCCGTTACGGACGAAAGCCTCGCGGCGGAAATCCCCCCCGGGCTGACCATCCATCGGGGACACATCATCGAACCTTCCTCGGTTTTTTCCTCCGGGAAGAAGATCAGTGCCGGGTTCATCGATGCCTCCAGCGGCAAAAAAGGCTGGAAATCCCGCCTGATGACCTGGGTGCGCGCCAACGTATTTATCCCCGACGCCCGGATGCTGTGGATACGCCCCTCTGTGCGCCGTTTGAAAAAGATCCTGCGGGAGGAAGGCATCGACACCCTCATCAGCACCGGGCCTCCGCACTCCACCCACCTGATCGCCCTGGGACTCAAGCGCGCCGACCCGCACCTGCAGTGGATCGCCGACTTCCGCGACCCCTGGACCAAGATCGACTACTTCCACCACCTGCCGCTCACCCGCTGGGCACGCCGGCGGCATTTCCGCCTGGAGAGCGAAGTCCTCGCTCGAGCCGACCAGGTGATCGTCGTTACCCCCTCGATGGCCCGGGACTACCGGCCCCGGGTACGGGGACGGTTGCACGTGATCACCAACGGATACGATACGGAAGACCTCCCGGATTCGCCGCCGCCTTTGGATGAAAAATTCACTCTGTGCCACGTCGGTTCGCTCAATGCCGACCGCAACCCGTACGAGTTGTGGGAAGTCCTCGCCCGCCTGCGCGCCCAAGACCCCGCCTTCAGGGACGACCTGCGCATCTGTCTGACGGGCAACGTCAGCCCCGCAGTCTTCGAGACGCTGCGGAAAAACGGCTTGGACGATTGTGTGCAGCACATTCCCTACGCCCCTCACGCCCAAGTGGTACGCAGCCAGCACGCCGCCCGGGTATTGCTGATGCTGATGAACCGCACCCCCGACGGTGCGCTGTACATCGCCGGCAAACTCTTCGAATACCTGGCCGCCGCACGCCCCGTCCTGCTGGTAGGGTTCGCTCACAGCGACGCTGCCGACATCCTTCGGGAATGCCAGGCAGGATCCGCCCTCGATTTTTCCGATCGGGAAGGGCTGGAGGAAGCCCTTCGCTCCCTTTACCGGGAATACCGCCTCGGGCAGGACACCGGAAGGAAAGTCAGCCCCCAGAGTGAAAAATACACCCGAAGGGCACTGACCGCCCGCTTGGCCCGCGAAGTGCTCGCCTGCCCTGCGGAGCATCCTTCTTCGGGGAAACCTTGAACTTTCTTCCCCTGAAAAACCGATACAAAAAACACTACACGAGCATGAAACACGCCAGACTTATCCTGTGCTGCCTGTGGGCCGCCGTTTGCATCACCGGCTGCCATTCGGGCGAAAAAAATGCCGAATCGCCCCGCCCGGCCGTCATTGCCTACGTAGGCGGCTACCGGGGTCTGGTGGACGTCGAGGCGATCTCTGCGGAAAAGATCACCCACATCAATTACGCCTTTGTCAACTTGGTGGACGGCCGCGCCACCCTGTCCAACGAAGCGACCGACACGGTCAACCTGCGTGCCCTCCACCGTCTGAAAGACGACAACCCGCAGCTCAAGATCCTGATCTCCATCGGAGGATGGACCTGGAGCGGCACCTTTTCCGATGCCGTGCTCACTCCCCAGGGGCGGGACCTTCTGGCCAGCAGTGCCGCCCGCATTGTGGAGGACTACGACCTGGACGGAGTGGACATCGACTGGGAATACCCCGGCTTCGGCGGACTGGAGGGCAATGTCGTCCGGGCGGAGGACAAACAGAACTACACCCGGATGTTCGCCGCCCTGCGCGCCCGACTGGACTCGCTCTCGCAGCTGACCGGTAAAGAATACCTGCTGACCACAGCGGTAGGCGGGTTCAAGAAATTTCTCGACTACACCGAGATGGACAAGGCCCAACGCTACCTGGACTTTGTCAACCTGATGACCTACGACTATTATCCCGACACACTCGCTGTCCACCACACCAATCTTTACGCCTCGGACCTCTATCCGGAAGCCAACAGCGGCGACATCGCTTTCCGAGCCTTCCGGCAGGCTGGCGTCCCGGCCGAGAAACTGGTAATGGGCATTTCGTTTTCCTCGCGGGCCTTCCGGCTCAAGGAAGGCTCGAAGACAGGTCCGGGCGATACAGTGGTAGCGCAAACCCGCGGCGGCGGAGGCTTTACCCGCATCAAGGACAGCTTGGAAAACCGTCCGGGCTACCTCAAAGGCTGGGACCGGGCGGCACGCGCCCCGTACCTGTTCCACCCTGAAGAACTCCTGTTTCTCACCTACGACGACGAACGCTCCGTGGGGGAAAAGTGCCGCTACGTACTGGAAAACGGGATGGGTGGAGTAATGTTCTGGGAATACTTCTCCGATCCGAAAGAATACTTGCTCGACGCCATCGTGGCGGCGTTCGACCCGGCCGACTCCACAGCCGTTTCGAGATCCCGCCTCTAAAGGAAAATCTCACGGGTAGTAACGGCGCCGGGGCGGAGCCCCGGCGCTTGCCCGCCTCGGGCGAAAACTTCGTTTTCCCCCACGGACGCTGCGCTCGGCTTTTACTATCTTTTCATAAGACAGGAGGCGCCTCGGCATCGACCCGAGGCGAAAACTTCACTTCCCCCCACGGACGCTGCGCTCGGCTTTCACTATCTTTTCATAAGACAGGAGGCGCCTCGGCATCGACTCGGGCGAAAACTTCGTTTTCCCCCTTGCCGCTGCGCTCGGCTTTCACTATCTTTGTCCCGATTACAGGGGTCGGTTTCTGGCTTTGACAGCAAGGTCGGCCGAAATGTAAGCACGTCGGGCTCACGAAGTACGGCCCGTTAATCCTGATCTTCGGAATATAACTGGCGAAAACAATTACGCTCTTGCTGCTTAATCCTTCCAGGAAGCATTAAGCCAACGTCCGCTCCAGGAGCGGAGGCGGGATGCCTCTCCGAAGCCACGTCCTGCGGCGTCGGGCAAAGGGGTACCGTAAAAGCGGGAACAAGCCTGCGGGAGTTCCGACCGCAGGACGGAAATCGCACCGGAACGTAAGCTGCGGACAAGGGTGTTTGTGACTATGCCGCAGCCTGACAACCTTTCACAAAATAAGCGTGTAGAAAGCATCGAGGTTGCTTGTTTGGACCCGGGTTCGACTCCCGGCGACTCCACCAGTAAAAAATCCCGTTTTCCTTTTCGGAAAACGGGATTTTTTCGCTTCTTAAGAAAACTTTGCCACTTTTTTTAACTTCCCCCGCCCTTGCGGGAAAATATCCCTCGCCGTATCTTGCACGGAAAATCCTGCATCAACCAAAAATTTCTATACCGATGAAAAAAATCTTCCAACTGCTCCTGGTACTCTGCCTGCCGGCCGCAGCTCACGCCCAGTACTTCGAGCTGACCCCCGATGGCTTTGTCAATGCCTCCGATCCGTCCAAAAAGTACATCGTGCTGGAGTTCCCGGACAATGACCAAAAACAAGCCTACGACAAGGTCGACCAATATTTCCAGTCCGTTACCGAAAGATCGTACGATGTCGTACGCGTACCCAACGATCGGATTTCGGCTACTACCACCGACAAAATAGAAGCCTTAGCCGGAATCTTCAAACGTCCGTACGACACCCAGTACACACTGACCATTCGCTTCAAGGACGGCCGGATACGCATCGATCCCCCCGTTATCAACCAAATGTCTGCCGAAGACGGTAAACTCGTGCTGTATCCCACCGTTCCGCAAAAAGGCGTGGATGCATATTTCATCTTCGGACCGGAAGGAAAGGTAAAGAACAACCCGGGGAAAGAAAACCTGGAAGAGTTCTTCAACGATTTTGTCAATGAAATCATCGCCGTTTTCAAAACTTCCGATGGACAGGACGACGACGATGACGACTGGTGATCCATCCGGATGCTCTTTGCGTTGAAACAAGAACGCACAAGCATCTGACCAGCGGGCAAATGAAAAGCCCCCCGGCGGAAGATTCCGCCGGGGGGCTTTTCATTTGCCCGGATACCTGCCGAAGCCTTACTTCTTTTCAGGCAGGCAGAATATCGTTACACTGTTCTCACGGTCGATGTATTTGCGGGCCGTATCGCGTATCTTCTGGGCGGAAAGTGCATCGATCCACTTCTTCTGATCGAGAATCTTATCCACCGGTTTGCCCAGTTCGTACTGCTGATCGAGTGCAGAGAGCCAGAAATTGTTCTTTTCGATGCTCTCGGCCCACTGAACCAAGTTCTGAGCTTTCTGGTCGGCCACTTCCTTCTCGGTCGGTCCCTCGGTCAGGAGTTTGTCCAGTTCGGACAAAGCACGCTGGCGCAGAGCCTCGTACATCTCGATATTGGAAGCGAAGACGATGCGGAAGACAGCTTCTCCGCGCGGAGTATAAGTAGCCTGGCCGATGGCACCCGGGGAGTACGTACCACCCATCTCCTCGCGCAGGGCACTGATCAGACGCATCATCAGGATACGGCCGAAGACCTGCAGATCGAAAGCAGCCTGGGAATCGTACTCGACGTCCTTTTTCCAATAGATATCCACCTGGGCTTTCTCGTCGACCCCCTTGTTGAAGGTAGCCGAAACCGGACCTTTCGGATAGTCGAGATTCATGTCCTTATACTGTTCCTTGACACCTTTGGCCGGCAGGGAAGCCAGGTAGGTCTCTACGAAAGGCTTGATCTGGTCGAGGGTAAAACTGCCCACGAAGAAGAACGTAAAGTCGTCCGCTCCGGCAAAACGCTCGCGGTAGATCTGTTCGATGCGCGAAAGATCCATCCGGTCGTACTGTTCGGGCTGGTAGAAAGCCGGCAGGGAACGCGGATTGCCGTTGCCCAGCAGTTCCTTTTTCTTGTACTGGAAATAGCTCTCCGGATCGTCCATTGCGTTGGCCACGCGGTCCTTCATGTTCTTTTTGTACACCTGGAAGTACTCATCGGTAAAGTTCGGCGCGGTGAAATCCAAGTAGATGAGCTCGAAAGCCTCTTTCATGTCTTTCTGGACGAAACGCCCGCTCATCCCCTCGAAATAGGCAGCGATGTACGGCATTACCGACACGTTCTTGCCGGCCAACAGCTTTTGCAGGTCGGTATCGCGGATGCCGTTTACACCATCCAGGACAGCCGTAGCGTTGGAAACGTTGATATCATCCTCGGCCGTGTAGAGCGAACGCCCACCCCGGCTGGTAGCCGAGAAGAGAATCTCGTCGTCCTTGAACGTAGTGGGCTTGAGCACCACCTTGGCACCGTTGGAGAGCGTCCATTCGGTTACGCCCACCTCGGCATACGATTTTTCCGAAACCACCCGTCCGGCCTGCGGAGCCTGCTCCATCAGCTGGGTAGCGGTCAGACCATCTTCGTAGGGCTGGATCGTCTGGTCTTTTTCCACGGCATCGAATACCCCGACCAGTTCCTCGGCCGTGGGATAAGGCTGTCCCTCGGGACCCAGGACGATGACCACGCGGTTGTCGTCGGTAATCAGGCTCTTGGACAAGGCATTCACCTGCTCCAGAGTAACGGTCGGCAGGGCAGCCTTGATCAGGTTGTACTCGAAAGCAATGCCGGGAATAGGTTCGTGCTCCAGGAAAGCGCGGATGTACTCTTCGACCCGGTTTTCGGACAAGGTCTTGTCGCGGTTGGCATAGCTCTGCTCGTAGCTGGAGAGCAGCATGGCCTTGGCACGTTCCAATTCTCCTTCCGTAAATCCATAACGCTGTGCACGTTCCGTCTCGGTCAGCAAAGCCTTGAAGGCCTCCATCGAACCTCCGGGGGCACACATGGCTACCGCCATGAAGGCATCCGTAGGACGCAGCAGCGACGAATAGCCCGCTCCGGCGTACATGAACGGAGCACCCGGCTTCTGGGACATTTCGGTAAGGCGCTGGGAAAGCATCAGACCGTAGAGCGTCTTCATGACCGAAGACACATAGTCGCCTTGTGTTTCGTCGATGCGGGAAGGGATCTTGAACATCACCTGCACCTGCGTGCCGGACATTTCCTTATCGGTTACCACCACGGCTTTCGAGTCGGCATGATGGGGGATCTGGATCTCCTGACGGATGGGAGCTTTTTTCGGGTTTTTGGCCTTACCGAAGTGCTCCTGGATGGATTTCTCGACCACAGCCGGGTCGATGTCGCCCACCACGATCAGTGCCATGTTGTCCGGGCGGTACCAGGCGTGGTAAAAGTCGCGGATCGTCTGGTAGGGGAAGGTCTTGAGGATCTCTTCCTTACCGATGGGCAAACGGTCGGGATACTTGGAACCGTAGAGCAGCACGGGGAAGAATTTCTCGCGCATACGGTCCATCGCCCCCTTGCCCAGGCGCAATTCCTCGAGGATCACGCCGCGTTCGTCGTCGATCTCCTGATCTTCAAAAGCCAGGTGGAAGGCCCAGTTTTCCATGATACGCATACCCTCCTCAAATTTGTCGGAAGGAATGGGCAGCATGTACACCGTTTCGTCGAACGAAGTATAGGCATTCAGGTCATTACCGAAACGGATACCCATCGACTCGATCTGTTTGACCACGGAGTTGCCGGGGTAGTCCTTCGACCCGTTAAAGGCCATGTGCTCCACGAAGTGGGCCAGACCCTGCTGGTCGTCGTTCTCCAATACGCTGCCGGCATTGACCGCCAGACGCAGTTCGACTTTGTTTTCCGGCAACTTGTTTTGCCGGATGTAGTACGTAAATCCGTTTTTGAGCTTGCCCACTTTCACGGCCGAATCCACCGGAAGCGGCGCCGAGGGGTCGTACTGGAACTCCTGGGCAAAAGCCGCGCTCCCACCCCATACGAGCAGGACGGAAAGCAGCGCGATTTTTCGAAGAAAATTCATGTCAGTTTGTGTTTTATGGATTTGTTTGTGTGATGATACAAAGGTAAAAGAATTCCGTCCGATTTTCTCGCCCCGATCAAGGCATCTTGGGAAGCGAAAACGAATCCAGCACCGTCTTTTCCGGACGGGTCACGCGTCCCCACAGGTTTACCTTGCCCCGGAACCCGTACCACGCGCGGCAGATGAGCACGAACACCACCCCGGCCACCGCCATTACCAGCGTATCGGTCCAGCCCACTTCGGGAGAAAGATCGCGGTACACGGCCGCCGTGTCGAATACCATGCCGTTGCTGGTAACCAGCAGCGAACTCATCAGGTTGTTGGCAAAGTGCATCCCGGCCGCCAGTTCGATCCCGTCGTCCTTGATGGCGACAAAGCCCATGATGAGCCCCATCAGGACGTACTGCGGCATGGCAGTCCAGAAACCGAAAGTATCGATCTCCGGATTGGCCGAATGCATCAGCCCGAAGAGCAGCGAAGTAACCAGCAGAGCCGCCCAACGGTACCGGAACAGCAAGGCCGAACCCTGCATGAGGTATCCCCGGAACAGCACCTCTTCAAAACCCGTCTGGAACGGAAAGAGTACCAATCCCACCAGCAAGAGCGGGAAAAACTTCGACGGCTCGAAATTCAGCACCACGTCGGCATCCGAGAGGACCTGCTGGACCGTTACCAGGGTTACCAGAACACCCCATACCAAAAAGCCGAACCCGAAACGGCGCACATCCCAGCACCTCCGTCCGGTGGTATAGTCCGTGAAACGTTTTTTCTGAAAAATTCTGACGAACACCACCAACGCCAACAGACCTACCGCAAACGAAAAGAGCATCAAGGCCAGCCCCGCGGTATCCCTCACTTGGGAGAGCACCGCCGTATCCCCGGCCTGGACGGCATCCAGATTGGTCATCATGGCATAAATGGCAAACGGGATACCTCCCACCTGCGCCAAGACAAACACCAGTACCAGCACCAGCAGGTAGAGGTACCACTTGTTTTTACCGATAAAGGATTTTTGCAGAAACATTGTTTTTCGATGGTTTTACTTATGGTTTTCTGTTGATTGCAACGATTTTTCCACGTCCGATTTTTTATCCGCATTTTTACTCATTCCTCTTCTTCCTCCGGTGCAGACGGCACGTATTCCAGGATTTCCCCCACCTGACAGTCCAAGGCCCGGCAGATGGCCGAAAGGGTGGAAAAACGGATGGCTTTCGCCTTGCCCGTCTTGAGAATGGACAGGTTGGCCGGAGTGATGTTTACCCGCTCGGCCAATTCGTTGAGGGACATCTTCCGCCGGGCCATTACCACGTCTATGTTTACGATGATTGCCATAGCTTTCCCTCTGTTATACCGTCAATTTTTGTTCTTCACTCATCGTGTACCCGATGTGGAACACCTCGGCCAGGAACAGGATCACCACACCGATGAACAGTTCCGGAATCGAATCCACAGGCACACCCGCATCCAGCACCCACTCGCCCTGGGGCGCATACCGCTGCAGCATCTCGATGGAATTCAGGTGCATCAGGTACGTAGCAACATCGGAAAGGATCGTGGCCAGAAGCACCGCCCAGGCCAGCCATTTCATGTAGCGGATCACCTTGTGGGAGAAAACCGTCCCGGCGCGCAAACTGCGCCGGATCGAACCCAGGATGAGAAACAGCAGGACGAAAACCGCTATCTGGCAGAACAGACCCAGGACCAGCAATACATACGAAGACAGGACCTTCTGGGTGTAAACCTCCCGTGCATCCGTTCCCGAAACCAGCACGTTGTACGAATATACCCCGGGCGTGCAGACCTGTACCGTACTGTCGGGCGAGGTATAAACCGCCGTCTCCGGTCGGGAAAACAGTTCCCCGTTCATCACGTCGAAGTCCAGCACGGCAAAAACAGGTTTCCCTTTCGAAGAGGCCATTTCCACGCTCAGGTCCATCCCTTCGGCCGCCCCGCGGAAAAAGCTCAGCGCATTGAGCAGCACCATGCCCACTACCATCGCAAAAAGCCCTATGTACAGCCTGCGTACCCGTCTGATGTTTTGCTTTTCCATCGTCTTGTCGGTTTCTTGTCTTCGATAGATATGCGCTCCGACCGATTCCCAGCCGTAAAGCACGGGACAAAGATAAAGACGTATTTCTGAAAAACAAATAAAATTTATCGTTTTTCGATAAATTTTTATTGAAAGAAGAATATTGCCCGGGAGTCTCTCCGTAACAACTTCGCTTCAAGGCAGCCCCTGAGTGCAGTACGGGCGGATTTTCCGGGGCAAAAGCTCCCGGAAAATCCGCCCGTACTGCACTTGCCCCCGGCGAGAAGATCAGTCCTCCGCCAGGTAAGCCGCCGTGATCCGAGCGATATACACCCGGTGCAATCCTCCGTGCTGCGCATCGTAAAACCGGGGGAGGATCGCCGGGTCGAGGAAGTTCCCGGCCTGAAGATCGGACACATACAGCTTTTGGCACTCCAGCACCACCCGCGCCTGAGCGAAAGTTACACCCCCATCCGGAGCCGGAACTGGTGTAAGGCCGGATTCAGCCACCTTATCGCCCTCGCGTCCGGATTTGGTCCCCAGCAAGGACAGCGCGCTGCGATACTGTCCGTCAAAAAACGAAAGGGTAAAGCCTTCCTCCCGTTCCATAAACCCGTACGTATAACGTTCGGGACGGACAAAGACAAAGGCTACCGGAACATTCCACAGGTGTCCCACCCCGCCCCAGGAGGCCGTCATCGTATTAAAATCGCCCATCTGTCCGGCCGTTACCAGCATCCAGTCCCGGCCGATGAGCCGGATCGGATTGTCCGAAAGTTCTTCCGGTGCTATCTTTTTCATCGCTTGTCTTTTTGTTTTATGCGTTCTTTACCGCCATTTTTATTCCCGCGGTTCACCCGCGGTTTTATCGCCCCTGTCCTGCCAGCCGGCCCGTCCTCCCCGATGCTCCTTCGAAGCTTTTGCTTTCGCGCCGAGAAACTCGCCGAGGGGACGCTCCCGCAGAGAAAAGGGGAAGGGAAAAAATTATTCCTTGGCGCGGTCGGAAGGTTCCGCAGCCTTCTTCTGCACTTCATGCAGGGTTCCTCCGTCGATTTTCACCGTGCGGGAAGGGAACTTGAGGATCATCGTATAGTCGTGCGTAGCCATGACCACGGCCGTCCCGTGGCGATGGTTGATGTCGAGCAACAGGCGGAGTATTTCAGCCGAGGTATTGGGGTCGAGGTTGCCGGTAGGCTCGTCGGCGATGATGAGTTCCGGCTCGTTCAGCAAGGCCCGGGCGACGGCGATGCGCTGCTGCTCGCCTCCGGAGAGTTCATACGTAAATTTGTCCTGTGTGCCCTGCATGCCGACGTTGCGCAACACTTCGAGGATGCGCTCCTTGATCTTGGTTTCGTCGCGCCATCCGGTAGCCCGCAGTACAAAGGCCAGATTCTGGTACACGTTGCGGTCGGAGAGCAACTGGAAATCCTGGAAGACGATACCCAGACGGCGGCGCAGGTACGGGATGCTCTCCTCGTCCAGGCGGCGCAGGTCGAATCCTGCCACGCGCCCTACGCCGGCAGTCAAGGGGACGTCGCCGTAGAGAAGCCGCAGGAGGGTGGACTTGCCACTGCCCGTCTTACCGATCAGGTAGACGAATTCCCCGTTCTTGATCGACAGACGGAGGTCCTTGATGATGATCCCGCCCCGCTGACCGATCCCCGGGGTGTCGATCCAGACGAGGTCTTCGGCTGGCTGCTGCGCCTGCTGCTGCTTGGCTCCGGCCGGGACTTCATTTTGCTCGGGAGCTGCGGCCTGTGCTTCCATCCCCGGTGTATTCAAGGATACGGCCCCTTCGGGGGCACCCTCTTCTGTTTTTCTTGTCGTTTGTTCCATCGCCGGAGGTGTTATTTATCGTCGTCGGTGATCGCGTCGTAGCAGGTCTGCTGGATGCGCGAGCGGAAATTGCCGGAAGAAATCCGGTTGTTGTTCATCGATTCGAAGGTGCGGTTGGACAAAAAGACGTAGATCATATCCGCTTCCGGGTCGATCCACACCGCCGTGCCGGTAAATCCGGTATGCCCGAAGGTCTTGGGACCCATCACCTTGTTGGAGAACGAAGGACGGTCGAAGCCCAGCCCGCGGTAGTTGCCTTCGTCGCAGTAGTAGCACGAGGAGAACAAACGCACCGTGCTATCCTCGATGTAGCGTTTTCCTCCGTACATTCCCCCATTGAGGTACATCTGGCACATCTTGGCCATGTCGTCCGCCGTGGAGAAAAGTCCCGCATGGCCGGACACCCCGTCCAGGAACGCGGCCGCCATGTCGTGCACGTAACCGCGTACGATGGTATGCCGCCAATAGGTTTCATTTTCCGAAGGGACTATCTCGCTGATGGGGAAACGCTTCAACGGATTGTATCCCGAACGCCATGCTCCCATCGGACGGTAGAGCTCGGTCTGCACCAGACTGTCGAGAGGCTGGCCGTAGAACTGTTCAACCATCTGCCGGAAGATGAAGAACGCAAAGTCGGAATAGACATACTTCTTGTCGTCCTTGACCGGCGAGAGGATCATCTGCCGCTGGATCGTATCCTTGATGCTGCCGATAGCATACATACCCGGCACCACTTCCTGGGTGAATACGCTGTCGGGCGTTACCCGGTAGTACTGCGGCAAGGGACGGGTCAGCGAATCGATCGTCTGGAGGTAGTACGGGATCCAAGCCTTCAGTCCCGCCCGGTGGGTGAGGATATCGGCCAGGATCATGTTCTCCTTGTTGGTCCCCCGGAAGACGGGCATCACATCACCCAAACGGTCATCCAAGCGGATCTTGCCCTCGTCGTAGAGTTTCATCACGAAAGGCAGGGTAGCCATCACCTTCGTAACCGAAGCCATGTCGTAAATCATGTCGCCCTGCACCTTTTCCGAGCCGTCCATCGCGCCCATCGTCGTGCCGTACCAACGGTCGTACACCACGCGCCCGTGCCGGCCCACCAACACGTGAACCCCCGGAGCGGCTCCGCTCTCCACCACTTCCCGCAGCAGCGCGTCGATCTTGTCGAGCGTATCGGCCGACATGCCTACCTGTTCCGCATATCCGTAAGCCAAGCGGATGGCCGGAGTGTCTCCTACCGGAATCCCGCCGAAGATGGCTTCGGCAGCTGCTACCTGCGAAAAATGCGATACGGAAGGAGCGCAGACCAGCGAAGCGGATTTCTCCCCGGCCAGCTTCTCCGTCCGGGAGGCTTTCGCATCAAAAACCGCCAGGACAACCCTTCCCGGGAAGTCGGCCTCGGAGAGTGCTTTGCGGGCTTGAGAGAAGTCGCGCACGCCCACGATGAGCACATCCTGCGGAGCGACTTTCTTCAGTTCGACCCGTGCGAGGGTCTTGACCGGGGCATACTTGCGCAAGTACTTCTCAAAACTGGGCAGTGCCCCGTCGAAACGAAAATAATAGATCGTCTGGCTAGTGAGGTCCTTGACCGGAAGAAGGTCTCCCGCTACCGTCAGGGAACGCTCGGCCAAGTCCATGGCCCGCGCCGAATCGGCCGAGACCTCCAACTGTTTGAGCGCACGGCGGTATTCCTTTTGGACCGATTGGCCGTTTACCGACAAGGCCCCGAAAAGCAGCAGAAAACACCCTGCCGCTCTGAAAAATCCTTTCATCTTCATGTTTTGTATCTGTCTCTTTTTGTGGTCAATGTTTTATTTTTGACTGGCGAGAGCCTCTTCCAGGGGAATTTTCACCCCGCCCCGAAAGGCAATGAGAAACGCCTGGGGGTAGCCCTTTCCCTGCACGGCGCGCAACTGTGCCTGCGCCTGACGATAGTCGGAAGTCCCTGCCCCGGTGTAATACTTGAGGTATCGGCCCTCCTTTACGGATTTCAAGTCGGGAAAAACGCGCAATGCCCGATCGCCCGTCCCCTCGATGGGTTGCACGGAAGCTAGCACCTGCACGTAGTACAGGACGCCGCTCGTATCCGGACGGGAATCCTGCAGGAGAGAGGCTTCAGTTTTTTCGGAGGAAGCTTGGGGAGCAAAAGCCCGTTCCAGGTTGGCTTTGAGCCGTTCCTTGTCCGTGGTCTGCCCTTGCAGCGGAGTGCCGAGCGCCAGCGCCATGAGCGTTGCCATGCAAAAAAACAGGTTTTTCATAGCCCTTCATTTTGCGTTGTTATGGCAAATATATGAAAATATAGACAAAGGCGAGCGTAGCAGCCGCATGGGGATGCGAAGTTTCACTCGGGACAATCCCGAGGGCGCACCCAAAAGTATCCCTACCCCCTTTCAGACCCGCAACCACTGCGTCAGATCGGATACCGGAAGAGCCTTCTCGCCGGACAGCACCGACAACATCTGATAGCAGTACGGACAGGCCGTGATCACTCTCTGCGCCCCGGTAGAAGCCAGCTGTTCCATCCGCCGGGCAGCGATCGCCGCAGGGACTTCCCCCTCCCGGAAATACCCGCCTCCGCCGCAGCACATCGAACTACGCCCGGCCTGCGGCGCCTCGACCACCCGTGCCCCGAGTGCCCGAAGCACTTCCCGGGGAGCCTCCACGATGTGTGCCCGCGAGAGCCGGCACGGATCGTGATACACCACCGTTTGCCCTTCCAAAGTACGGGGCAATCGCAGCCTGCCATCCCGGAGAGCCTGCAGGACGAATTCCGAGAGGTGCTGCACCGTAAAACGTCCCCCGAGCGAAGGATACTGATCCCGCAATACCGACAGACTGTGGGGACACGGGGTAATGATCTTGCGCACCCCATATCGGTGCAAACACTCGATGTTGCGGCGGGCAGCGGTCAAAAACGTCCACTCATCCCCCTGATAACGCAACAGATCGGCCACGTCGCATTCCTCTTCCGGTGGCAACGCCGACCAGGACACCCCCGCTGCGTCCAATAGCCGGGCAACCGCCCGAACGGCCTCACGCCCCTGCGGATCGTGAATCCCCATCGAGCCCCGCCACAACAGGTATTCGGTCGGATACTCGGGATCGGCCAGCGGAATCCTTTCTTCCGATCCCTCTTCACCTGCCGTTTCCATGCCCCAAGGATTGCCCGTAACCACGATACTTTCCGCCACACGGGCTTCTTCGGGGGGCAGTTCCCCCTGCTCCAACACGGCATAACGGCGCAGCTGGAGCAAAAGGTCCATCGGAGAGATCGCAATGGGACACGCCTCCAGACAAGCCCCGCACGAGATGCAGGCAAAGGCTTCGTCCCGAAGGATAGACTTGCCGTACAACACGCCATCATCCTTTCCCATCGCTGCACGCCGCAGCTCCGCTACGACCTTCCGAGGAAAAAGCGGAACCCCTATCACTGCCACGGGACAGACACTTTCACACCGCCCGCATTCGGTACAGGAAAAGGCAGAAAGCAACCTTCCGCGCGTAAAGTCCGAGGCCCGGCAAGCCCCCATACGCTCCGGCGGCGTTTCCGAAGCGGGTGCGCGCCCCTCCAACACGTCCAGTTCATGGGCTACTTCCGGCATATCATCGGGAGAAAAGGTCTCCCTCCGGCCGAAGACGGCCAGGTACACCGGTGCCAGGAATATGTGCAAGTGCTTGGAAAAGGTGATGTACAGCGCGAAAACGAGCAGGATGCCGTAATGCCACCACACTCCCTGCTGCCAGCCTGCGTACACGGCCAACAGCGTGGCAGCCGAAACCATCTCCAAGCTCAGCACGGCAAAACCGTCCCGGCGCTGGGCGGGGGAAAGACTCCTGTAACGCGCGATGGGACGAACGCGGCGGGCAAGCAGCCTGAACTGGTGCAGGACTTT
>CABSLV010000003.1 GCA_902478645.1 uncultured Flavobacteriales bacterium
CCCCCGCCTCACCTGCCAAGCCATCGTCAATGCAGCCAACAACCGTCTGCTGGGCGGCGGCGGAGTGGACGGAGCCATTCACCGGGCTGCCGGACCGCAGCTCTTGGAGGAATGCCGCACCCTCGGAGGATGCCCCACCGGGGAATGCCGGGTAACGAAAGCCTACCGCCTCCCCTGTCAACTGGTATTCCACACCGTAGGGCCCGTATGGCACGGCGGCGGAGCGGACGAAGAGGAACTCCTGGCCGCCTGCTACCGCAACTGCCTGGAGGAGGCCGCCCGACGGGGCGTAACGAGCATCGCTTTCCCCGGTATCAGTACCGGTGTTTATGGCTTCCCCAAAGACCTGGCCGCCCGGATCGCCATGCACGAGATCCGAGCTTTCCTCCAGCGGCCTTCCTCCGTCGAGAAAGTGCTGGTAGTCTGCTATCCGGCGGAAAACGAACGGTACTACCGGGGGCTTTGACCCACTTTTTTCACATAAAAACGAAAAACGAGATACGATGGAAGAAAAAATCACGGTAAGGGACGTCGCTGCCGCACTGGAAGAATTCGCCCCGCGCACCTACGCCGAAGGATTCGACAACACCGGGCTGCTGGTAGGCGAGCCGCAGACCGAGGTAACGGGCATCCTGGTGGCACACGACTGCCTGGAAGAAGTAGTCGCCGAAGCGCAGGAAAAAGGCTGCAACCTCATCGTCGCCTTCCACCCGATCATCTTCTCGGGTCTGAAAAGCCTGACGGGACGCTCCTATGTAGAACGCGCCGTCATGCGGGCCTTGCGCGCCGGGATCGCCATCTATGCCGTGCACACCGCCTTGGACAACGCTTTCCACGGAGTAAGTGCCGGGATGTGCGATGCCCTCGGGCTGCAGCATCGCCGGGTACTCGACCCGCAAAAAGACACCCTGCGCCAACTTACCACGTACGTCCCCACCGCGTATGCCGAAAGGCTACGGGAGGCGCTCTTCGCGGCCGGAGCGGGACGCATTGCCCCTTACGAGGCGTGCAGCTTCAATGCCGAAGGCACCGGGACTTTCCGCGCCCTCGACGGGGCGTCTCCGTTCGTGGGGGAGATCGGCGAACTGCACCGCGAAGCGGAGACGATGGTTCGCGTGGTCTTCCTGCGCCACCTTCAGGGTGCGGTCGTGCGGGCTTTGCAGGCGGCGCATCCGTACCAGATGCCGGCCTACGAGATCTCGGCCCTCGAAAACGGTTCGGGGAAGATCGGCATGGGGATGATCGGTACGCTGGAGCAGCCGATGAGCGAGATGGATTTCCTGCACCTGCTGCGCGAACGCTTCGATGCCCGGGGGATCCGCTACTCGGCTCCGACGGGCCGGAGGGTCGGCACGGTGGCGGTGTTGGGCGGAGCGGGCAGTTTTGCCTTGTCCCAAGCGATCGCCCAGGGGGCGGATGCGTACGTGAGTGCAGACTTCAAATACCACGATTTTTTCGGTGCCGAGGGACGCATCCTGATAGCCGACATCGGGCATTTCGAGAGCGAGCGCTTCACAAAAAACATTTTACACAACTATTTAATGAAAAAATTCACTATTTTTGCAGTCCGTTTATCGGAGATCAATACCAACCCTATTCATTATCTGCAATAATATGGCCGAGAAAGAATTAACGGTAGAACAAAAGCTGCGTACCCTATACGACCTCCAGCTCATCGACACCCGCATAGACCAGATACGGGCCATCCAGGGAGAGCTTCCGCTGGAAGTGCGGGAACTCGAAGACGAAATAGAAGGCCTGACCACCCGCCTGGAACGCTTCGTCCAGGAAAACAAGAACTTCGAGGAACAGGTCAAGACCCTCAAACACACCATCGTCGAGGCCAGAGACCTGATCGCCCGATACGAAGAACAACAAAAACACGTTCGCAACAACCGCGAATACGACTCCATCAGCAAAGAGATCGAATACCAGACCCTCGAGATCGAGCATGCCGAGAAACTGATCCGCGAATCGGGTGCCAAACTGGAAATGCAGAAATCCCGCATCGAGGAAACGGAAGCCAAAATTGCTTCGCTCAAGGAGCACCTGGAGACCAAAAAAGGCGAATTGGAAAACATCCTGGAGGAAACCCGCCGCGAACACGACGCCCTGCAGGAAAAAGCCGACCAGATCGTCACCGAGATCGAACCTCGCCTGCTGCTGGCCTACCGCAAGATCCGCGAACGGGTACGCAACGGCCTGGCCGTGGTGTCGATCGACCGGGGAGCCTCCGAAGGTTCCTACTTCACCATTCCCCCGCAGCGGCAGATCGAAATCGCCATGCGCAAAAAGATCATCGCCGACGAGAACAGCGGCCGTATCCTGGTCGATCCGGAATTGGCACGCGAGGAACGCGAAAAAATGGAGGAGATCTTCAACAAGATCCTCGAATAATTTACCCCAAAAATCGTCCGCTCACACGTGCGGGCAAGCAAAAAGCCGGAGGCAATGCCTCCGGCTTTTTGCTTGCCCGCACGCCCGCGAACCGCCCCTTACGGCAAACGGTCCAGGAACTCTTTGACGATATAGAACGAATACGTGCTGGCCACCCGCGCCAAAAACTTGGGATAGTCGCGCGGCGAATCGCCATCGGCCGTATCGGAAATCGTACGCATCACCGCAAAGGGCACCCCGTGTTCCCAGCACACCTGAGCCACCGCCGCGCCCTCCATCTCCACGGCGAACATATCGGGCAGATCGGACACGATCCGTTCCTTCACCGAAGCCGTCTTGACGAACTGGTCGCCCGTAGCGATGTTCTTGCGGTGCACCAGCACATTCTGCAGAGCGAACTCCTCGACATCCTCCCGGGCGATATACTCCCCGATGTGCGCCGCAAAATGACGGGCCGCCTCGGCCAGCAGGTCGCTGGTACGGCCGTCGGTCGGTATTCCGTCCGGTCCCACCAAAGGCACGAAATAACGCGGTTTGAACGGCGAAGCATCCACGTCGTGATGGTACAAACGCTCCGCTATCACGATGTCCCCTACCCGTGCCCGGGAATCCAATCCGCCGGCTACTCCGGTAAACACCACCAGGTCCGCAGCGAACACATTGATCAGGTTGGCGGTGGTAGAGGCCGCTGCCGTTTTCCCCCATTGGGAAAAAACCAGGACCACTTCCCGGCCGAAAAGCCTTCCTTCGATGTATTCCCGCATTCCGAGTGCGGTCTTCTTCTCCACTTCGACTGCCTGCAACAAGCGGTCGAATTCCTCGTACATGGCACTGATGATTCCTATTTTCATGCTTTCTCTCGTTGGTTTTCCCGGCAAAGGTAACGATACGCCCGCAACCCTGCGGCAGGGCGCGGGACAAAAGTATGAAAAACCGCCTTTTCTTTAGCCCAACTTTATTATTTGCAAGGTTTTGCGCCCCGGATTTTTAACATAGACTTAACAGCGAAACAGGACTTGAATTACGAATTTCGTGTATCGGAAAAAACATAGAAAAAAAGCATAGAAAAATGGAAGAATCGAACAATTCGGTCGACATCCGCGCTCTGGGAGAAAAGATCGCCCAGGAGAGCGCATTCGTTAAACTGCTCACCAGCGAGATCAACAACGTCATCGTCGGGCAGAGCCAAATGATCGAACGGCTGATGATCGGCCTGCTGGGCGGAGGACACATTCTGCTCGAAGGCGTGCCGGGACTGGCCAAGACCTTGGCCATCAATTCGCTGGCCAAAGCCGTGGACGGCGACTTCTCCCGCATACAGTTCACCCCCGACCTGCTCCCGGCCGATGTGATCGGCACGATGATCTACAACGTCAAGGACGGCGACTTCTCCATCAAGAAAGGCCCGGTATTCGCCAACTTCGTCCTGGCGGACGAGATCAACCGTGCCCCGGCCAAAGTGCAGTCCGCCCTGCTGGAAGCCATGCAGGAACGTCAGGTGACCATCGGCGAGGAAACTTTCCGCCTGGACGACCCCTTCCTGGTAATGGCCACCCAAAACCCCATCGAACAGGAAGGTACCTACCCGCTTCCGGAAGCCCAGATGGACCGTTTCATGCTCAAGACCGTCGTCAGCTACCCCACCAAGGAGGACGAGCAGCGCATCATGCGACGCAACACTCGTCCGGAAGGCTCCAAAGCCATCCGACCGGTAGTTTCGCTCGATGACATCCGCCGGGGTCGAGAAGCAGCCAAGGAGGTCTACATGGATGAAAAGATCGAACACTACATCCTCGACATCGTCTTTGCCACCCGCTTCCCCGAGGAGTACAAACTGGACAAGCTCAAACCCCTGATCGCCTACGGTGCTTCTCCGCGAGGCAGCATCAACCTGGTTACCGCATCGAAAGTGTACGCATTCCTGCGCGGACGGGCCTACGTCATTCCGGAAGACGTGCGGGCCATCGCGCCGGACGTCCTTCGCCACCGCATCGGGGTTACCTACGAGGCCGAAGCCGAAAACGTACGCACCGAAGAGATCATCAACACCATCCTGAACGAAGTACAGGTACCCTGACCGGGGGAAACGACAAGGAGGTTTCCGTCATGGATGTCAAGGAAGTACTCAAAAAAGTCCGCAAAGTCGAGATCAAGACGCGCCGCCTCTCGGACCACGTCTTCTCGGGCGAATACCACAGTTCGTTTAAGGGACGGGGCATGACTTTCAGCGAAGTGCGTGCCTACCAGTTCGGCGACGACGTGCGCAACATCGACTGGAACGTAACGGCCAAGACCCACCAGCCCTACGTCAAGGTCTTCGAGGAAGAACGCGAACTGACCATGATGCTGGCTGTGGATGTATCCGGTTCGCAGTTCTTCGGCACGGGCGATGCGACCAAACGGGAGATCGTCACCGAGATCTGCGCCACGCTGGCCTTCTCGGCCATGGGCAACAACGACAAGGTGGGACTGATGCTCTTTTCCGATCGGGTCGAACTGTTCATCCCCCCGGGAAAAGGACGGATGCACATCCTGCGCATCATCCGCGAGCTGATCGAATTTCAACCCACCAGTCCCCGCACAAACATCGGCGCGGCGATGGAATACCTCTTCGGAGTGCTCAAGAAGAAAGCCATCGTCTTTCTGGTGTCGGACTTCATCGACTCCTCGTACCGCGAAGCGATGACCGTGCTGGCCCGCAAACACGACCTGACCGGCATCCGCATTTACGATCCGGCCGAGGCCGAACTGCCCGACGTAGGTCGGGTGCTGATGCGCCACGACGAAACAGGACGTTACATCTGGGTCAATACTTCTTCCCGCTCGGTGAGGGATTCGTACCGCGCGCAGTACAACCGCCGGGTAGGTTATTTCGAGGATACGCTCCGCCACTGCGGAGCCGGTTCCATCAGCACAAGCACCAAAGATGACTATGCAAAAAAATTACTCGGTTATTTCCGCATGCGATAATCTGCTGCGCAAGGTTCTCCCCATCCTGCTCGTCCTGGCGCTCCCTTGGGCTGCCGCGGGCCAATCGACCCCGCCTACCCTGACCTGGAGCACCGACACCACGCGCATCCGCATCGGCGAACAGATCCACCTGGGGCTCGAAGTCCGCGCACCGAAGGACGCGCTGGTCGATTTTCCGGAACTCCGTTTCCAGAGCGACAGCATGGAAGTGGTCGGCCGCTCGAAGATCGACACCTCGTACAAACGGGATGAGGCGATCTACCGGATCACCTACCGCCTCACCTCGTTCGAAAAGGGGAAATACCTCGTTCCCGCCATCGAAGTAAAAGCCGGGGAATCCATCCTGACCACCGACCCGTTCCAGGTTCAGGTCTCCACCGTAGAGGTGGACACCCTCCGCCAGGCACGCTACGGGATCAAGGACATCCGCACCGACCGCTACACCGCGGGCGAGGTCTTCCGCAAGTATTACTGGATCCTCATCGCCCTGGCCGTCGCCGCCCTGCTGGCATGGGAAATCTGGCGCATCGTCAAACGCCGCCGCGAAAACCGCCTGCCGCCCGAGATGCTGCTGTCCCCGTACGAGCGGGCAAAATTCCGCCTGGATCGTCTGGACCGGGAAAAACTGCTGGAGAAAGGACAAGTCAAGGATTTCTACATCGCCCTGACCGACGTGATCCGCCTGTACCTGGACGAACAATACGGCATCCCCGCCCCGGAAAGCACCTCGGACCAGACGCTGCGCGACGTACGCAAACTATCCCTCACGCGGGAACAGTACGGCAAACTGCGCGACCTGCTGCTGGATGCCGACCTGGTAAAATTTGCCAAAATGTTCCCCTCGGCACCGGAAAACGAGCGTTACCGCCAGTACACCGAGGAACTCGTCGAATCCCTGCGCCCCGCCGAGGCTCCGCAAGACACCCCGCAGGCGCAGCAGCAACAACAACGTAAAGAGGAGGAGAAACATGTCGGAGACTAATTTCGAACTGGTCAACAAAGGGTTCTTCTGGCTTCTGCTGCTCATCCCCCTGCTGGCAGGGTATCTGTGGTGGCGCGGCAACCGGTTGTACCCGTACCTGAAAATATCGAGCATACGCGGTTTCGTGCTGGCCGAAGACTGGGTGTCGAAAACACGCCCCGTGCTGTGGGTTCTCCGCTTGGCGGCCATCGCCTGCGTGATCGTAGCCATGACCCGCCCGCGCGGAGTGGAAGTGAGCACCCAGACCCGCACCGGACTGGGCGTGGACATCGTCATGTCCATCGACCTCTCGGGATCGATGCTGGCACGCGACTTCAAACCCTCGCGTCTGGACGCCTTGAAGAAAGTGGCTACCGAATTTGCCGAAGGCCGCACGGGCGACCGCATCGGCATCGTAACCTACGCCACCGAAAGCTTCACCCAGACCCCGCTCACCACCGACAAGCGCATCGTGGTCCAGACCATCCAGGGGCTGCGGCAGGGGCTCATCGGCGAAACGACCGCCATCGGTCTGGGACTGGGAACGGCCATCAACCGCCTGAAAGACTCCGAAGCCAAGAGCAAGGTCATCATCCTGCTCACCGACGGGGTGAACAACGACGGATTTGTCGATCCCCGCTCGGTAGCCGAAGTAGCCAAAAAACTGGGCATCAAGGTCTACACCATCGGCATCGGCACCAACGGACTGGCGGACTACCCCCGCTACCGCGACCCGAACACCGGACGGATCTACTACCAGAAAGTTCCGGTGGAGATCGACGAAAAACTCATGCGCGAGATCGCAGCCACCACGGGCGGGAAATACTTCCGCGCTACGGACGAAAACAAGCTCAAGGAGATCTACAAGGAGATCGACTCGCTGGAAAAGAGCAAAGTGGAACAGACCAAGTACTACAACTACGACGAGATGTTCCGCTCCTGGCTGTTGGCCGCCCTGCTGCTCTTCGGGCTGGAGATCGCCCTGCGCGGCACGCTATACAAAGGAATCGTATAATTCGTGAAAGATAAAGGCTGAAAAATGTACGAACTGGACAGACCTGCCTACCTGCAATTATTTTTGCTCGTCCCGCTGCTGTGGGGCTTGTTCGCCTATGTGCTGCACTACCGGCGCAAGAAACAGGACGCGCTGGCCACGCCCCGCATCCTGATGATCCTCGCCCCGTACAAGAGCACGACCGCCCTGGTTTGGAAAAACATTCTCTATACCCTGGTTATCGTTCTGCTGACCCTCGCGCTGGTCAATCCCCGCATCGGCACGCAGATCGAAAAGATCAAAGTACAAGGCTCCGACGTCGTTTTCGCCCTTGACGTTTCCCTGTCCATGAAGGCGGAGGACGTCGCACCCAACCGTCTGGAAAAGGCCAAACAGATCATCTCGCGCACCATCGACCGTTTGGGCGGCGACCGGGTGGGTATCATCGCCTATGCGGGCAGTGCCTATCCCCTGCTGCCCATCACCAGCGACTATTCGGCGGCCAAGATGTTCCTCGCCACGGCCGACCCCTCGATGGTTTCCTCCCAGGGGACCTCGATCGGCGACGCCATCGCCCTCTCCTGGCGGTATTTCGACGACCCCACGGTCAAAAACAAACTGCTGGTCATCCTCTCCGACGGTGAAGACCACCGCATCGATCTCAACGCGGTGGATGTGGCCAAAGCCTCGGCGGAAAAAGGCCTGCGCATCTACACCGTGGGCATCGGCACGCCGGAAGGCGGCCCCATCCCCTTGCGGGAAAAGGGCGTAGTTACCGGATACAAGAAAGACATCGAAGGCAACGTCGTCGTTACCAAAGCCGACCCGCAGATGCTTTCCGAGATCGCCCAGGCAACCTCCGGAGACTACATGGACGGCACCTCCACCGAAGCGGTCGTCGATCGGATCACCGACCTGCTGGGCAAAGGCCCCAAGAACGACTACGGCGAAACGGAGATCGTCCAATACAAGGACCGCTACCAGTGGTTTGCCGGTGCCGCCCTGCTGCTGCTGGTGTTGGATACGCTGCTGGGCTTCCGACGCAGCCGCCTGTTGAGCCGTTACAATCTCTTCGGAGAAGAAAAACCGTTGGAAGAGGATTAAAAGAAGAGCTTAAAAAAAGCATGACGATGAAGACCAAACACCCATTTTCCCCCATACCCGGCACCCTGCTGATCCTTTTCCTTGCCCTTTCGGCCGCTTTCCCCGCCCAAGGGCAGAGCCGGCAGGACATCGCCAAAAAAGACCTGCTCAAACAAGGCAACCGGATGTACAAACGCGCCGAATACGACCGTGCCGACTCCCTCTACGCCCAAGCCGTCGCTTTGGACACCACTTATGCCACCGGTTGGTACAACCTGGGCAACTCCCTCTACCTGGGCGGGGATGCCGCCCAAGCGCAGGCCGCCTGGATGAAATCCCTGTTCAACACCCCGCAGGACGACCAACGCGCCCCCGTACTGTACAACCTCGGCGGAGTGGAAATGGACAAAAAGAACTACGCCGAAGCCATCAAATTGTACAAAGACGCTCTCCGGCGCGACCCCTCGGACGAAGAAGCCCGGTACAACCTCTCCCTGGCCCAACAATTGCTCAAAGACCAGCAGCAAAACCAGTCGCAGAACAACCAAAACCAGGACAACAATCAAAATCAGAACAACAATAACGACCAGAACCAAAACAACAACAACGACCCCAACCAAAACAACCAGAACCAAAACAACCAGAACCAAAACAACAACAATAACAACAACGATAACAACCAAAACGACCAAAACCAAAACAACAACAACGACCCCAACCAAAACAACCAGAACCAAAACAACAACAATAACAACAACGACCCCAACCAAAACAACCAGAACCAAAACAACAATAATAACAACAACGACCCCAACCAGAACGACCAAAACCAAAACAACAACAACCCCAACCAGAACAACCAGAACCAGAACAATCAGGGAAGGGGTGGTTCTTCCGGTCAGCAGGCACCGCAACGCTTGTCTCCTTCGGACGAGCAGATGCTTCGCGCCATCGACCGGCAGGAACAGAACACTCAGGACAAACTAAAGGGGGACAAGACCGAAGGAGCCGTCATTCATACGACCAAAGACTGGTAATCGATCGTCCTTGCACATTTTCCACATACCGCTATGAATATCGACAAAGCATTTTTCCCATCGTTGCACCTGCCCGCCGCCGCCCGTGGACGGGTCCTTGCCCTGCTGGCCGTCATGGTCCTGGGGATGGCTCTCCCGGCACAAGGGCAGGATAGCCAGCAACCCGTTACGATCACCGTTTCCAAAAAGAAAATGGCCGTGAACGAAAACCTGGTGGTCGAAATCTCCACTTCGCTGCCACTGGATCAGGATCAGTTCGCCGGCCCGGCTTTCGAGGATTTCGTCGTGTTGGGCGGTCCTCAGTTCATGCGGAGCATGGTATCGAGCTATGTCAATGGCAAAGGGCGCACCGAACAGAAGACCACCATCTCCTACCTGGTGCAACCCAAACGCGAAGGCACTCTGTACATCGAACCGGCGATGGTCAAATCCAAAGGCCAGAAATACCAGACCGAGCGCATTGCCATCGAAGTGGGAAAAGCCATCGAAGGCCAGCAAAGCATCCGGCAGATGTCCAACCCTTCCACCTCGGCGCAACAAAACATCCACCTGGTTGCCGAAGTATCCGACACCCGCCCCTATGTCGGAGAACCCATCACCGTTACCTACAAACTGTACTACCGCATGAATATCGGTCGGCTCTCCGTCACGCAGGTCCCGAAATTCGATACCTTCTGGACACAGGTCTATACCGAAGACGACCTTCCGGAAAACAAAACCGACCAGCGCGGCTACTACAAAGACGAACTCTACCACGTCATCACGTACCACAAGGTACTGCTCATTCCCCAAAAGGAAGGCCGACAGACGATCCCCTCCCTTTCGCTCAGCATGCTGGTAGAGGTCGGTACCGGCCAATACGACTACTGGGGCGATGAAATCACCCGGACAGCGCAACACTCCGTGGCCAGCCAACCGATCCAGATAGAGGTTCGTCCGCTGCCCAGCGAAGGTCGGCCGGACAACTTCAGCGGCGGTGTGGGACAGTTCTCCCTGAAGACCGACCTGTCCAAATCGAAAGTAAACACCGGGGAATCCTCCACCCTCAGCCTCGAAGTACGCGGAACGGGCAACATCACCCAGATCCGCATGCCGGAGCCCACGTTCCCTTCGGAGATCGAACGCTACGACCCGAAACTCCAGACTTCGACCGCCCTGGGTCCCAACTCCCTGCGGGGTTCGCTCAGCGAACAGTTCATCCTCATCCCCCGGGTAAAAGGCCAGTACACGATCCCGAAGATCGGATTCTCGTATTTCAATCCCGACACCGGAAAATACGTCACCCTCTCCTCGGATCCGATGACCCTCGAAGTATCGGGCGACGACATTGCCAACCACTCCATTTCCCAAAAAGCACGGCAGAACCCCGCCGCCTCCACCAAGGAGGATGTCGATTACCTCAATACCGACATCGGCTTTATCCGCCTCTCCACGGATCTGCAACCGGCTTCCTACCGGCCTTTCTACCAGCGTTTCTGGTTTTCGCTGCTGCTCCTGCTGCCGCTGATCGCCATTCCCGTGGCATTGGGCAAACGCATCTACGATGCCTCCGTCGACCGGAATTCCCCGCAGGCAAAAGCCAAAAAAGCCGCACAAGCAGCCCGTGCACGCCTTTCCCGGGCCAAAAAAGCCTTGGATCGCGGCGACTATCCCGCATTCTACTACGAGATGGAAAAATCCCTTTATAGCTTTATCGCCAGCAAACTCAAACTCGCCCGCAAGGACGCCTCCATCGACCGCATCCGTCAGGAAGTCCTCGCCCGCGGAGCCGACCCGGCCACGGCCGACGAACTGATCGGTGCGCTCGAAGCCTGCAACCAAGCCCGCTATGCCGGATTCAACCCCGCGCAGAGCGAAACGGACTACCAGAACGCCACCCGCGCCATTGTGAACATCAACAAATGCATCAAAGGCTGACCCAAAAACATCCTGCCATGAAAAAAAGCCATCTCGTCAAAAAGATATTCCCCCTGCTGATCCTCTCGGCATTCATCGAGCTGCCTCTGGCCACAGCGCAGGCACAAACCCCGCAAGCCCTCTTCCAGCAGGCCAACCAAGACTATCAGAAGGGCGACTACCTCCAGGCCGCCACCAAGTACGATTCGCTGGTGCGGATCGGTTACCGCTCGGCAGCCCTGTACAACAACCTGGGCAACTCCTACTACCGCCTGGGACGGGTTGCCCCGACCATCCTGGCCTATGAACGGGCCGCCCTGCTCGCCCCATCCGACGAGGAAATCCGCCACAATCTCTCTCTGGCGCAGAACATGACGGTGGACAATATCGTTCCCTTGAGCGAATCCCTCTCCGCCCGCCTGACCGATTCCCTGACCCAAGCACTCCCCATCGGAGTCTGGAGCGTACTGGCCGTCGTCTTTGCCTGGAGTGCCCTGGGGCTTTTCCTGCTGTTTCTCTTCGGACTGCACACCGGCACCAAACGGTGGAGTTTCTACGGATTCCTGCTCTCCCTGGCTCTGTGCGCGCTCTCGTACGGCTTGCGCCGGCACGGAGAAAACCAACTGCACAACAACCCGTATTCCATCGTAACGGTAGCCAACGTAACGGCCAAAAGCGAGCCGAGTGCCGCCGGGGGCGATGTCTTCTCCATCCACGAAGGCACCAAGGTGCGGGTGATGGAAAGCCTGAACAAATGGGACAAGATCCGTCTGGCCGACGGGAAAATCGGCTGGATTCCCTGCGAAGCCGCCGAGAAAATCTAACATTCCTTCCTCTTTCTCTCCCTTCCCTGCGGCAAACGTTTTTTTGCCGGCATCGGGGACAGGGGTATAAAAAAGCGGCCGCCCTTTCGGGCGGCCGCTTAAAAACGATGGGGCAGTAACCCGAAAGGTTACTGCCCCATCGTTTGATCGAAATCTTCCAACGAACGGATCTTGAAGTCGGCCACCTCGTACCGCACATCGTCGAACACGCACCCCTCCGGCACCGCCACACAGCGACATCCGGCAGCCTTGGCCGCCTGCACCCCGCTCACCGAATCCTCGAATACCAAACACTGCTCCGGCTCGACCCCCAATCGGGAAGCACACAAACGGTAGATTTCCGGATCGGGCTTTCCCCGGAGTACATCTTCCCCGGTGCATATAACCTCCAGACGGTTTCCAATGCCGATACGCTCGATGAAGCGTTCTGCCACCTTCCGGGGTGTAGAGGTCGCCAAGCCCAACTTGAGTCCGCCTCGGGAAACGAAATCGAGGATGCGGTCTATTCCCGGCAGCACCCTGCCGTGCGCCACGACCAATTCACTCACCCGCTCGCAAACACTCTCTTCCAGCCGCCGGGCATCCCAGCCTTCTACCGGATGCTCTTCGAGGGTCTTTCTTGCGATGTCCCCGATGCGCATCCCCTGCGTCTTGACAGCCTGCTGCGCGCTGTACGGTATCCCGGCACGGGCATAGACTTCGGCCATCGCCTTCCGCCACCAGGGTTCGGAGTCGATCAGCACCCCGTCCATGTCGAAGATTACCGCACGTATCACGTCAGCCCTTTATCATCGCGATAAACTGGTCGAAGAGGTACGAAGCATCGTGCGGTCCGGGGCTGGCTTCGGGATGGTACTGCACCGAGAAGCATTTCTTGCCCTTCAAACGGATACCGGCTACCGTATGGTCGTTGAGGTGTTCGTGGGTGATGATGATCCGATCCGAAGCCTCGGCCTGTTCGCGGCATACGACAAACCCGTGGTTCTGCGAAGTGATTTCGCCGCGCCCGGTCTCCAGGTTCATCACCGGATGGTTGATGCCACGATGCCCGTTGTGCATCTTGTAGGTACCGATGCCCTGGGAAAGGGCGATGATCTGGTGTCCGAGGCAGATGCCGAACAAGGGAAGGTTTTCCTCGATGATCTGCCGGGCGACTTCCTGCACACCCTTGAGCGGCTCGGGGTCGCCGGGCCCGTTGGAGAGGAAATATCCGTCCGGATTCCATTTCTTGAGTTCCTCCAACGGCGTATTGTAGGGGAATACCTTGATGTAGCACCCACGTTCAGCCAGGCAGCGAAGAATATTGCGCTTGATGCCCAAGTCGAGTGCCGCGATCTTGATGGGAGCCTGCGGATCGCCGAAGAAATACGGTTCCTTGGTCGATACCTTCGATGCGAGTTCCAAGCCTTTCATGTTGGGCGTTTCGGCCAGCACTTTCCTGAGCGCATCCAGATCCTCGGTATGGGTGGAGATCACGGCATTCATCGCTCCCTTGTCGCGGATGTAGCTCACCACCGCGCGGGTATCGACGTCGGATATGGCCAGTTTGTTCTGGCTCTTGAAATAGTCCTGAAGCGATCCGTCCGAGCCGGCACGCGAGGGCGAAAAATTGAAATTGCGGCACACCAAGCCGGCGATCTTCATCCCGTCGGATTCGACTTCATCGTCCTTGACTCCGTAGTTGCCGATGTGGGCATTGGTGGTTACCATGATCTGCCCGTAATAGGACGAGTCGGTAAAGATCTCCTGGTAACCGGTCATACCGGTATTGAAGCACAACTCGCCCGAAGCGGTTCCCTCGACACCGATGGATTTCCCCCAGAAAAGGGTTCCGTCTTCCAACAGCAGCACGGCGTCTTTTTTATCCTGAAATTTCATCGTGTTCTCCTTTTGTTTGATCCGTTTGCAAATGTACGGCGAAAGCCCCACATTTCACGCATTGTTTTAAAAATGATCGATCCGAAAAAAACGGATAAGCAAAATAAAATGCTTATCCGTTTTCGAGGTATTCAAAAACGATGTTCTCTCGTTTTGTAATGCCGTAAGAGGAATGATCCCAAGACGATTATTTTTCTTCAGAATCCTGTTTTTCCTCTTTCTTGGCAGCCGGCTTTTTGGCAGCAGCCTTCTTGGCGGGTTTTTCCTCGGCAGCAGGAGCCTCCTGGACTGCCTGCTCTTCTGCCTGGGGAGCTTCGGCAGCGGCGTCGGCTTTCTTCTTGCCGGCACGACGCGTACGAGGCTTCTTGGCAGCAGCGGCTTCAGCCTTGCCGTTGGCCGTGTAGAGAGTGTTGAAGTCCACCAACTCGATCATGCACATCTCGGCTGCGTCGCCCAGACGATTGCCCAACTTGATGATACGGGTGTATCCGCCGGGACGATCGCCAACCTTGGCAGCCACTTCCCCAAAGAGTTCCTTGACGGCTTCCTTGTTGCGCAGGTACGAGAATACCATACGACGGGAATGCGTTTCGTCCTTTTTGCTCTTGGTGATCAGCGGTTCGATGAACTTGCGGAGTTCGCGCGCCTTGGCCAAAGTGGTGTTGATCCTCTTGTGCTCTATCAGGGAGCAGGCCATATTGGCCATCAACGCCTTGCGGTGTGCAGACGTACGGCCCAAATGGTTTACAGTTTTTCCGTGTCTCATTTATGAAATGAAAGCCCTTCGGCTTTTGCGTATTTGTTATTCTTTATCCAGTTTATACTTTGTCAGATCCATGCCGAACTGAAGTCCTTTGTTGGCCACGAGTTCTTCCAATTCGGTGAGCGATTTCTTACCGAAGTTGCGGAACTTCATCAGGTCAGCCTTGTTGTAAGCCACCAGTTCGCCGAGGGTTTCCACTTCGGCAGCCTTCAGACAGTTCAACGCACGAACCGACAGATCCAGGTCGACCAACTTGGTCTTGAGCAACTGACGCATGTGGAGCGATTCCTCATCGTAGTTTTCACTCTTGGCGATGTCGTCCGACTCCAGGGTGATGCGTTCGTCGGAGAACAGCATAAAGTGATGGATCAGGATCTTGCTGGCCTCGGTCAGAGCATCCTTGGGGGAAATGGAACCGTCCGTCTTGATATCCAACACCAGTTTTTCGTAGTCGGTCTTCTGTTCGACACGGTAGTTCTCCACCGCGAAACTTACGTTCTTGATGGGCGTGTAGATCGAGTCGATGGCTATCGTGTTGATCGGAGCGCCGGGTTTCTTGTTCTCCTCTGCCGGAACGAACCCACGCCCTTTCTCGATGGTAAAGTCCATGTTGAAACGTACGGAAGGCTCGGTGGTGCAGATGACCAGTTCGGGATTGAGGATCTGAAAGCCGGAGATAAACCGCTGGAAATCCCCTGCCGTGATCTTGTCGCCCCCGCTGATGAAAACGCTGACGTTCTCGGTCTCGATGTCCTCGACCTGGCGGCGAAAACGGATCTGCTTGAGGTTAAGGATGATCTCGGTCACATCCTCTACCACGCCGGGTATGGTGGTGAACTCGTGCTCTACCCCCTCGATCCGTATTCCGGTGATGGCGAAGCCTTCGAGCGAGGAAAGAAGCACTCGGCGCAGGGCATTGCCGATGGTGAGTCCGTATCCCTGTTCGAGAGGACGGAACTCGAATCGGCCTTCATTGTCCTGGGAGTGGATCATCACCACTTTGTCCGGCTTCTGAAAGTTTAAAATCGCCATAGAATTCTTTTCGTTAAAAATGGAATCGATCTCAACTATTACTTCGAATACAACTCGACGATCAGCTGTTCCTTGATGTTTTCAGGGATCTGAACACGGTCGGGAACGGCAACGAACGTACCTTCTTTGGTCTCGTCGTTCCACTGAAGCCAATCGTACGATTTGCGAGCAGCCAGCGAAGCAGCTACCACTTCGAGCGATTTGGACTTTTCGCGTACGGCCACCTTGTCACCGGCCTTCAGACAGTAGGACGGGATGTTGACCACTTCACCGTTTACCGTGATGTGGCGGTGTCCTACCAACTGACGGGCTGCAGCGCGCGTAGGAGCGATGCCCAAACGATATACTACGTTGTCCAGACGAGATTCGCAGAACTGCAACAGGATCTCACCGGTAATACCGCTGGCGCGCTGAGCGCGTTCGAAAATATTGCGGAACTGTCTTTCCAGAATACCGTAGGTGCATTTTGCCTTCTGTTTCTCCTGAAGCTGAGTAGCATACTCGGAACGTTTTGCACGACGACGAGCCATACCGTGCTGTCCGGGAGGATAATTGCGTTTTTCGAACGAACGATCTTCCCCGTAGATGGCTTCACCGAACTTGCGTGCAATCTTGGTTTTGGGTCCTATGTATTTTGCCATTTTTGTAATTACCTTTTGATTGGTAGACTAATTATACTACTCGTTATACTCTTCTGCGTTTGGGAGGACGGCAACCGTTGTGAGGCAGCGGCGTTACGTCGATGATCTCGGTCACTTCGATACCGCTGGTGTGGATGGTGCGGATGGCGGATTCACGGCCGTTGCCCGGACCCTTCACATATACTTTGACCTTTCTCAAACCGGCTTCCAGAGCAACTTTGGCAGCATCTTCGGCAGCTGTCTGCGCCGCGTACGGCGTGTTTTTCTTGGAGCCTTTGAAGCCCATCTTTCCGGCCGAAGACCAGGAAATGACCTGACCTGCCTTGTTGGTAAGGGTAACGATCAGGTTATTGAACGAAGCGCAGATATGTGCCTCCCCTACCGGTTCTACGGCAACTTTGCGTTTCTTGGCGGTTACTTTCGTGTTTTTGGCCATATCTATCTATTATTTAGTGGCTTTCTTCTTGTTTGCAACAGTCTTACGTTTACCCTTACGCGTACGGGAGTTGTTCTTGGTGTGCTGCCCGCGCAACGGAAGGCCGTTGCGGTGGCGGATACCCCGGTAGCAACCGATATCCATAAGACGCTTGATGTTCATCTGTACTTCGGAACGGAGTTCACCTTCTACCTTGAAGTTGTCGGCGATCTCCTTGCGGATCAGGGCAAGTTCGTCATCGTTCCATTCGCTGACTTTCTTGTCTTCGCTGATACCCGCCTGTGCGAGGATTTTCTGAGCTCTGCTCTTGCCGATGCCGTAGATATAGGTCAGTCCGATGACCCCTCTCTTGTTTTTCGGCAAGTCTACCCCTGCTATTCGTGCCATAAGATTATACTGTGTTTTTTATTGATTATCCCTGCCGTTGTTTGAGCTTGGGGTTCTTTTTGTTAATGATGTACAAGCGACCCTTTCTGCGGACGATCTTGCATTCCGGGCTGCGTTTTTTCAAAGATGATCTTACCTTCATTTTTTTGGTGTATTTTTTATCGCCTTCAATGGGACGAATTGTTACTACTTACTGCCTTTTGATTAAAATCTGTACGTAATGCGTGCCTTAGTCAGATCGTACGGCGACATTTCGAGTTTCACCCTGTCGCCCGGCAACAATTTGATGTAATGCATCCGCATCTTGCCGGAAATGTGGGCGATCACTACGTGTCCGTTGTCCAACTCCACCCGGAACATCGCATTGGAGAGCGCTTCCGTGATGGTACCTTCGACTTCGATAGCCGCTTGTTTCGACATATATTTGGCTCGTTTTACTTTTTGATTTTACCGGTCTTCATCAATCCATCGTAATGACGGTTGAGAAGGTACGAATTGATCTGTTGGATGGTATCGATCACTACGCCCACCATGATCAGCAGAGACGTTCCGCCGAAGAACGAGGCGAAGTTGGTATCCACACCTGCCAGACGGGCAAAGGTGGGGAGCACGGCGATAATCGCCAGTGCGATCGAACCCGGGAAAGTAAGCAGCGACAGAATGCGGTCGAGCAAATCGGCCGTCGGAGCTCCCGGTTTCACGCCCGGAATAAAGCCTCCGTTACGTTTCAGATCGTCTGCCATATCGTTGGTCTTGACCGCAATTGCCGTATACAGGAAAGTAAAGGCAATGATCAGCACAGCCAACACTACGTTGTACCACAGGCCGAACATATCGGAGAAAGCCATCTTGACCGAATCGCTGAACATACCGCCGATCAACCCCGGGATGAACATGATCGCCTGGGCGAAGATGATCGGCATCACACCGGCCGTATTGACTTTCAAGGGAATGTACTGACGCTTTCCTACCGGCATCTGACGTCCCATCTGTCCGGAAGCAGCTACTGCCTTGGCATACTGTACGGGGATCTTGCGAACACCCTTGACCAACATCACGGTAAAGAGGATCACCGCCAGCCAAAGGATGATCTCTACCAGAAGCATGATCACGCCGCCGGTGCCACCACCCGTAAACTTGTTGGTGAACTCCTGCGCCAAAGCGATCGGCAAACGGGCGATAATACCGATGGTAATGATCAGCGAAACGCCGTTGCCCACACCCCGATCGGTGATACGCTCACCGAGCCACATGGTGAACATCGTACCGGTAACCAACAACATGACGGAACTTACATAGAACATTCCCATGTTGATACCGTCTGCCACGATGTGGTATTCGGAGTCAATAGCCACGATGTACGAGAATCCCTGTACGGCTGCAATAGCAATGGTCAGCCAGCGGGTAATCTGCGTAAGCTGCTTGCGTCCGCTTTCACCGTCCTTCTGCAGTTTCTGAAGGGCAGGAACGGCAAATGCCATCAACTGAACCACGATGGATGCCGAAATGTACGGCATCACACCCAGACCCAGAATGGCTGCGTGAGCGAATGCGCCGCCGGTAAACGAGTTCAGAAGCCCGAGCAGGCCGTTGGCATCGGCCGCCTGACTCAAGCCTATGAGCTTCATTTCGTCGACGCCGGGCAGCGGGACAAAGGAACCGAGACGGTACACGGCCAAAAGGCCCAGCGTAAACAAGATCCGATCCCGGAGTTCCTTTATCTTCCAGATATTGCCCAGTGTTTCAATGAAATTCTTCATCTGCCTGCGGTTTAGAGGGTGTTAACCTGGCCATTGGCCTTTTCGATCGCCTCGGCGGCAGACTTGGAAAATTTGTGAGCCGTCACGTTCAGAGCAGCCTTGAGTTCACCCTGTCCGAGCACTTTCACGTAGTCATTCTTGCTGACCAGCCCGTTGCGGATCAACGTGTCGAGGTTTACTACGCCATCGGTGATCTTGCCGGCATCCACCAAAGCCTGGAGGGTTGCCAGGTTCACCGCGCGATACTCGATACGGTTGATGTTCTTGAAGCCAAACTTCGGAAGACGGCGCTGGAGAGGCATCTGACCTCCCTCAAAACCTACCTTGTGCTTGGCACCGGAACGCGACATCTGGCCTTTCAGACCACGGGTGGACGTACCACCCTTTCCGGAACCCTGTCCGCGTCCCACTCTCTTGCCTCTCTTGACGGCACCCGCTACGGGTTTAAGATCGTGTAAATTCATTTTTTACCTTTTTTAAAGGATTTCTGATGAGTCGGTTTCCCTAAAGAAAACATCCGCCCCCTAAACAACGGATGTCCCACACCCGAAAAATCCTGTGTGATTATTGATTTATTTTACTTCCTCTACTTTTACCAGGTGAGCCACTTTCGCTACCATGCCGTTGATGGCATCCGTAGCCTCTTTGACTACCGAAGCATGCATTTTCTTCAGTCCCAGCGCATCGAGCGTTCTCTTCTGGTCTTTCGGCTGGCCGATACGGCTGCGTACCTGCGTGATTTTTATCTGTGCCATGTTGTTTCTTCTTTTTAAAGAATATTACCCCTTGAACACTTTCGAAACCGAAATTCCGCGAAGGGCAGCTACCTGCTCGGCGCTACGCAACTGCGAAAGCGCATTGAACGCAGCTTTTACCACGTTGTGCGGGTTGGAAGAACCTTTCGACTTGGAAAGCACGTCGCGGATACCCACCGTTTCCAATACCGCGCGCACGGCACCACCGGCGATCACACCGGTACCGTTCGATGCGGGCCGGATGAAAACGCTGGCACCGCCGAATTTACCTTCCTGAGCGTGAGGAACGGTCGATCCCAACAGAGGAACGCGGATCAGGTTCTTTTTGGCATCCTCGATGGCCTTGACGATGGCTTCGGACACCTCTTTCGATTTGCCCAAGCCGTGTCCTACCACGCCTTTGCCGTCGCCTACTACCACGATCGCCGAAAAACCGAATGCGCGACCACCCTTGGTCACTTTGGTAACGCGGTTTACGCCTACCAGACGGTCGGTGAGTTCCAGACCGCTCGGTTTTACTCTTTCTACTGCTTTACTGTATTCTTCAGCCATGATTTCAATTAGAATTTAAGACCTCCCTCTCTGGCTCCGTCGGCCAAGGCCTTTACGCGGCCATGATACAGATAGCCGGCACGGTCGAACGTGCAGGTATCTATGCCCAGTGCAAGAGCTTTTTCGGCGATTTTCAGACCTACGTTTTTCGCTTTGTCCGTCTTGGTGCCCGTAGCGGCGAAATCTTTTTCGCGCGAAGAGGCGGCAGCCAGGGTTACCCCGTTCACGTCATCGATGAGCTGAACGTAGATCTCCTTGTTGCTGCGGAAGACCGACATACGGGGACGCTCGGCGCTTCCGCTGACGATGCGGCGGATGCGATAGCGTATTCTCTGTCTTCTTTCTTGTTTACTTAATGCCATAGTAACAAACTATTATGCCGACTTACCGGCTTTTCTTCTGATAATTTCACCCACAAACTTGATACCCTTTCCTTTGTAAGGCTCCGGCTTGCGCAACGAACGGATCTTGGCGCATACCTTGCCCAGGAGTTCCTTGTCGTGCGAGTAGAGTTTTACGATGGGGTTCTGTCCCTTTTCGGAAACGGTCTCCACTTTGATCTCGGCGGGAAGTTCGATCACCACGTTGTGCGAGAAGCCCAACGCCAGATCGAGTTTCTGCCCCTGGCTGGAGGCACGGTAACCCACGCCGACCAGTTCGAGTTGCTTGGTGAATCCCTCGGACACCCCGTGAACCATGTTGGCGATCAGGGCGCGATACGTTCCATACAGGCTGTGAGCCAGTTTGTCGTTATGTTCGGGGCGCTCCACGATGATCTGGTCGCCTTCCTGCTTGACGGTAACTTCTTTGATCTGCTGGGTCAGTTCCCCTTTGGGGCCTTTCACCGTAACGCTGTCGGGCGTAATGGTGACCGTTACCCCTGCAGGGATCGCTACCGGATGTTTACCTATTCGTGACATTTCTTGCTTTTCGTTTATGTGTTAGTAAACATAACATAATACCTCGCCACCTACGTTTTCCTTCTTGGCTTCCTTGTTGGTCATGATGCCTTTGGAAGTGGAAAGGATGGCGATGCCCATACCGCCGAGCACGCGGGGCAGCTCATCGGCACCGGCATACTGACGCAGACCGGGGGACGAAATGCGCTCCAAGTGCGTGATGGCGCACTGACGGGTGAGTTTGTCGTATTTGAGAGCTATCTTGATGCTCTGCGAAGGTCCTTCGCCCTCGAACTTGTAGTTGAGGATGTAGCCCTGCTCGAACAGGATCTTGGTGATCTCCCGTTTGAGGTTGGAAGCCGGAATCTCCACCACTTTCTTGCCGGCGCGGATCGCGTTGCGAAGTCTGGTCAGATAGTCTGCTATCGGATCTGTTATCATAACTGTGTGAATCCTTTTAATTTACTTGATTATATTACCAGCTTGCCTTTTTAACGCCGGGGATCAGGCCCTGGTTGGCCATCTCGCGCAAGGTAACGCGGGAGATACCGAACTGGCGCACATATCCGCGAGGACGACCGGTGAGTTTGCAACGGTTGTGCAAACGTACCGGGGATGCGTTCTTGGGCAGTTTCTGCAGGCCGACGTAATCTCCGGCAGCCTTCAGCGCTGCACGCTTGGCGGCGTATTTGGCAACGAGTGCTTCGCGTTTGCGCTCGCGCGCTTTCATTGATTCTTTAGCCATCTGCTTATTTCTTTTTAAAAGGTAAACCGAATGCGGTGAGTAACGCCTTTGCTTCCTTGTCGGTCTTGGCCGAGGTAACGAAGGTGATGTCCATACCGGAGATCTTGTTCACCTGGTCGATGTTGATTTCCGGGAAGATGATCTGCTCGGTCACGCCCATGTTGTAGTTGCCACGTCCGTCGAAACCGTTGGGGTTGATCCCGTTGAAGTCGCGGATACGGGGCAGGGCGGCACTGACCAGGCGGTCGAGGAACTCGTACATTCTGTCTGCACGGAGCGTTACCTTCACACCGATAGGCATCCCTTTACGCAGTTTGAAAGAAGCAACGTCCTTCTTGGAATTGCAAGCGACGGCTTTCTGACCGGCGATACGCGTGGTTTCGTCCACCGCATACTCGATCTGTTTCTTGTCGGACACAGCCGATCCCACGCCTTTGGAGATCACGATCTTTTCCAAAACGGGAACCATCATCTTGTTCTTGTATCCGAATTCGGACATAAGGGCAGGCACCACCTTTTCCTTATACAGTCCTTTGAGTCTCGGCTGATATGTCATCGTATTACCTCCCCTGATTTTTTAGAAACCCTCACTTTCTTGTCGCCTTCCATCTTGTAGCCCACGCGGGTAGCTTTGCCCGTCTTGGGGTCTACCAACGCGAGGTTGGAGATGTGCACGGGAGCTTCGGTCTTGACGATGCCTCCCTGCGGATTCTTAGCGTCGGGTTTTTTGTGTTTGGACACTACATTGACACCTTCCACGATAGCTTTGTTGTCTTCCGGGAAAACGCGGAGCACTTCGCCCTCTTTTCCTTTGGAACCACCGGAAATAACGACAACCTTGTCTCCTTTCTTGATTTTCAACTTTGTCATGGTGTTTTCCGATGTTAAAGCACCTCGGGTGCCAGTGAAACAATCTTCATGAACTGTTTGTCACGCAATTCGCGTGCCACGGGTCCGAATACGCGGGTACCGCGCATCTCCCCGGCTGCGCTCAAAAGAACGCAGGCATTGTCATCGAAACGAATATAGGAACCGTCGGGACGACGAACTTCCTTTTTCGTTCTGACTACAACTGCCTTAGATACCTGGCCTTTCTTTACGCTTCCCGTCGGAGTTGCATCCTTGATGGCTACCACGATGGTGTCGCCCAGCGATGCATACCGTCTGCCGGTACCTCCCAGTACACGTATCACCAGCACTTCGCGAGCGCCGGTGTTGTCGGCCACTTTCAATCTTGACTCTTGTTGTAACATAATTTATTTGGCTCTTTCTATGATTTCGACAAGTCTCCAACGTTTGTTCTTGGACAACGGGCGCGTCTCCATGATGCGAACCGTATCGCCTACGTTGCAGGCATTCTGCTCATCATGTGCATAGTATTTCTTCGTGCGGATCACGAATTTACCATACATCGGGTGCTTGACGCGTTTTACTTCGGAAACGACGATGGATTTCTCCATCTTGTTCGAAGTTACCACGCCGACACGTTCCTTTCTCAGGTTTCTTGCTGTCTGTTCCATCTTCGGCTGACTACTTTTGAAGTTCTCTTTTGGTAAGTTCAGTTGCAAGACGAGCAACCGTTCTGCGTGTTTTGCGGATCTCCATCGGGTTTTCCAGGGGAGTTACCGCATGGTTGAGGCGCTGTTCGGCAAGCTTGGCTTTGGTTTCAGCCAGCTTCTCCTGCAGGTCAGCCGTCGACATCTCTTTTATTACGGATTGTTTCATTTTGCAATTCTGGGATTACGCTTCAACAAAATCGTGAGCCACGACGAACTTGGTCTTTATCGGAAGCTTCTGAGCAGCCAGACGCAGGGCCTCTTTGGCCACCTCGAAAGGAACGCCGCCCACTTCGAACATGATGCGTCCGGGGAGTACCGGAGCTGCCCAGTATTCCACGTTACCTTTACCTTTACCCTGACGGACTTCGGCCGGCTTCTGGGTGATCGGTTTGTCGGGGAATATACGGATCCAGAGCTGACCCTCACGCTTCATGTAACGGGTAGCTGCGATACGAGCCGCCTCGATCTGACGCGCGGTGATCCACTTCTGCTCGAGAGTCTTGAGTCCGAAAGTACCGAAGGCTATCGTATGCCCTCTGTGCGAGAGGCCATGCATGCGGCCTTTCTGTACCTTGCGAAATTTTGTTCTTTTAGGCTGTAACATTTCTACTCTATTTAGGCCTTGTTATTACTTCTTTGCTTTCCTGTTGCGATCTCCGCCGCGTCTTTCCCGACGCTCGCCGCGTCCTTCGCCACGACCGCCGCGGGACGAACCTGCCCCGGAAGCCGAAGACTGGGAAGAGAAATTGGGCGAAAGATCCTGACGACCGTACACCTCGCCGCGCATGATCCATACCTTGATGCCGATACGGCCATAGGTAGTGTGTGCTTCAGCCAAAGCGTAATCGATGTCGGCACGGAAAGTGGACAACGGAATACGTCCCTCCTTGAAGGTCTCGCTGCGGGCGATCTCGGCGCCGTTCAAACGACCCGACACCATGACCTTGATACCCTCGGCGTTCATGCGCATCGTGGAAGCCATGGCCATCTTGATGGCACGGCGGTACGAAATGCGGCCTTCGATCTGACGGGCGATGCTCGAAGCCACCAGGTTGGCGTCCATCTCCGGCTTTTTGATCTCGAAGATATTGATCTGGACTTCCTTGCCGGTGAGCTTTTTGAGCTCTTCCTTGATTTTATCGACCTCCTGGCCGCCCTTTCCGATGATGATACCCGGACGGGCCGTCAGAACGGTTACCGTAACCAGCTTCAGGGTGCGTTCGATGACGATGCGCGACACGCTGGCCTTGGCCAGACGAACCATCAGGTACTTGCGGATCTTGCTGTCCTCGGTGATTTTGTCGCCGTAGTCGTCGCCGCCGTACCAGTTAGATTCCCAACCTCTGATAATTCCTAAACGGTTGCCTATCGGATTTGTCTTCTGTCCCATTGCTTACTTGGTTTCTGTTGGTTGATTGGCGGCGCTTCCCAGCACCACGGTTACGTGATTGGAACGCTTGCGGATACGATGACCGCGACCCTGGGGGGCCGGACGGAGTCTCTTGAGCGTGGAACCGCAATCGACGCTGATCTCCTTGATAAACAGGTTGGCCTCCTCGAGGCTAACCCCTTCGTTCTTGGCCTGCCAGTTGGCTACGGCCGAAAGAACGAGCTTTTCGATATTGGCGGAAGCATGCTTGGTGTTGAACTTGAGGATCTGAAGAGCCTTGTTCACCTCCACACCGCGCACCAGGTTGGCTACCAGGCGCATCTTGCGGGGGGACGACGGGCAATTCTTCAGCTTTGCAAAGGCAACCTGCTTCTTGGCAGCCTTGATGGCATCCGCTCTATTTTTCTTTCGAGTTCCCATTTTGATTCTAAACTGCTAATTAACGTTTACCTTTATCCTTCGCACCGGCATGACCCCGGAAAATACGCGTCTGAGCGAATTCGCCGAGTTTGTGCCCTACCATGTTTTCCGTAATGTACACCGGGATAAAAGTCTTTCCGTTGTGTACCGCAATCGTCTGTCCTACGAAATCCGGAGAAATCATCGAAGCGCGCGACCAGGTCTTGATCACCGTCTTCTTGTTGGCCTCGACATTGGCGAGCACCTTCTTCTCCAGCTTGTAGTGAATAAACGGTCCTTTTTTCAATGAACGTGCCATAGCTTACTTCTTTCTTCGTTCTACAATGTACTTGTTGCTTGCCTTGGTAAGCGAACGGGTCTTGTAACCCTTGGCAGGGATACCCTTACGCGTACGCGGATGTCCACCGGATGCACGGCCTTCACCACCACCCATCGGGTGATCGACAGGGTTCATCACCACAGCGCGGACACGGGGACGGCGTCCCAACCAGCGGGAACGACCGGCCTTACCCGAAGATTCAAGCTGATGGTCGGAGTTCGATACCACACCTATCGTGGCCATGCACGTGGTGAGGATCATACGGGTTTCTCCCGAAGGGAGTTTGATCGTGGCGTATTTTCCCTCGCGGGCAGCCAACTGAGCGAACGTGCCGGCCGAACGGGCAATCACGGCGCCCTGTCCGGGACGGAGCTCGATGCAGCTGATCACGGTACCCAGAGGAATCTCGCCCAAGTACAGCGCGTTGCCCACCTCGGGGGCTACACCCTCTCCGGAAACTACTTTCTGACCTACCTGAAGGCCGGCAGGAGCGATGATGTAACGCTTCTCGCCGTCGGTGTAAGCCAGCAGAGCGATGAATGCCGAACGATTGGGGTCGTACTCTATGGTTTTTACCGTAGCAGGTATTCCGAACTTGTCGCGTTTGAAATCGATGATACGATAACGCTGTTTGTGACCGCCGCCGATCTGACGCATGGTCATCTTACCGGTATTGTTGCGACCGCCCGTTTTCTTTTTGCGCGCCAGAAGGCTTTTCTCGGGCTGGTTTCCCACCGTAACGGCATCGTTACAGTTGAGGATCTTGTGACGCTGCCCGGCTGTGGTCGGTTTTAATTTTCTGACTGACATATCCTTCAGATATTGTTATAAAAGTCGATTGTTTGTCCTTCGGCGATCTCGACGATAGCCTTCTTAAACGCATTGGTATGCCCTTTGACCAGACCCGCTTTGGTATAACGGCTGCGAACCTTGCCGGCATAACGAATGGTGTTCACTTTCTTTACCGTAACTCCGTACACCTTTTCGACAGCAGCCTTGATCTGCTCCTTGTCGGCGTCGGGTTTTACCACAAAACCGTAACGGCCGCTCTTGTCGGTAATAGCGGTCATCTTTTCGGTGATAAGCGGCTTTATCAATATATTGTCCATCTTCGTTAGTTGCTTAAGTTGTTTTGTAATTGCTGCAAAGCACTTTCCGAAATCACCATCGCCGAAGCATTGATGATCGCGTAAGTGTTTAATTCTGTGCAAGGCACAACCGAAGCGGTCTGTAAATTTCGCGAGGACAAATATACGTTTTTATCGCTGGCGGCCGTAACAAACAACGATTTTTTAGACTTTAAGCCCAAAGCCTCGATAATATTAACAAAATCTTTGGTTTTGGGAGCATCAAATGTAAAATCCTCAATAACCATCAGATTTTTATCCGAAACCTTCTGGGACAGCACCGACTTGCGGGCCAGTCGTTTTACCTTTTTGTTCAACTTGAACGAATAATCGCGCGGAACAGGTCCGAATACGCGAGCTCCGCCCCGGAACTCAGGGTTCTTGATGCTACCTGCACGAGCGCCGCCCGTACCTTTCTGCTTCTTCAGTTTACGGGTGCTGCCCGAAACCAGGCTGCGGTCCTTGGAACTGTGCGTACCCTGGCGTTTGTTGGCCAGATACTGCTTAACATCCAGCCATACCGCATGCTCGTTGGGCTCTACGGCGAAAACCGATTCGTCGAGAGTTACCTTGCGTCCGGTCGGCTTTCCTTTTATGTCTAATACTTCTAATTCCATCACTTTTCGATCATTAAATATGAGTTCTTTGCGCCCGGAACGCATCCTTTCACTACCAGCAGATTCTTGTCTGCTTCCACTTTGAGCACCAGAAGGTTCTTCACCTTAACCCGGTCTCCGCCCATGCGACCTGCCATGCGAAGGCCCTTGAAGACCTTGGCAGGATACGAGCACGCACCGATGGAACCCGGCTTGCGAAGACGGTTGTGCTGACCGTGAGTTGCTTGTCCTACACCACCAAATCCATGACGCTTAACGACACCCTGGTAACCCCGTCCTTTGGAGGTACCTACGACATCCACGAACTCTCCTTCTGCAAACAAGTCTGCCGTCAGAACATCGCCCAGCTTGTAGTCTCCTCCAAAATCCTTGAATTCGACCACTTTGTGCTTGGGGGTAGTCCCTGCTTTCTTGAAGTGTCCGTTGAGTGCCTTGGTAACGTTCTTTTCTTTCTTGTCATCGAAACCAAGCTGAAGAGCTTCGTACCCGTCAACCTGTGTGGTTCTGACCTGTGTTACTACACACGGACCGCATTCGATGACCGTGCACGGGATGTTCTTCCCGTTCTGGTCAAAAATGCTGGTCATACCGATTTTTTTACCAATTAATCCAGACATTTTGTGGTTTTAATTATTGGACAAATTATTTGTAACCGGGACAGCGCTTGACCGCAAGGGGAAACTTGCGGCCAAGGTATCCGAAAAAAATTTCATAAAATCACACTTTGATCTCTACTTCCACGCCGCTGGGCAACTCCAGTTTCATCAAGGCATCGATGGTCTTGGACGAGGAGCTGTAGATATCCAGCAGACGTTTGTAAGAACTCAGTTCGAACTGCTCGCGCGATTTCTTATTCACGTGCGGGGAACGCAGCACGGTGAATATCTTCTTTTGGGTAGGGAGCGGAATAGGTCCGTTCACTATCGCGCCGGTGGATTTGACGGTCTTGACGATCTTGTCGGCCGACTTGTCCACCAAACTGTGGTCATAGGACTTGAGTTTGATACGGATTTTTTGACTCATTGTATTCTATGGTCTAAAACTTGTTTCTTATTTCTTTGACTTTGCGATTACCTCATCGGCGATATTGCGAGGCACTTCGGAATAGTGCGAGAACTCCATCGAAGAAGTAGCACGACCCGAGGTCAGCGTACGCAGCGAAGTAACATAACCGAACATCTCGGACAGCGGAACATCGGCTTTGACGATGGTAGCACCGGCGCGGTTTTCGGTACCCTTGATGATACCGCGACGACGGTTCAGGTCACCGATCACATCACCCATGTTCTCCTCCGGAGTGGTTACCTCCAGCTTCATGATCGGCTCCAGAAGGATAGGACGAGCCTGCGGAGCAGCTGCCTTATATCCCAACTTAGCGGCCATTTCGAACGAAAGCTGGTCGGAGTCCACCGGGTGGAACGAACCATCCAGTACGGTGATCTTCATACCCTGCAACTCGTAACCGGCCAACGGTCCAGCTTCGATCGCTTCCTTGAATCCCTTTTCGATCGAGGGGATGAATTCCTTCGGAATGTTACCACCCTTGATCTCGGAAACAAATTCCAGACCGGTCTTGCCTTCGGTATTGGGTTCCATGCGGAAGATCACATCGGCGAACTTACCACGACCACCCGTCTGTTTCTTGTACACCTCGCGGTGTTCAACAGTACCCGTGATGGCTTCCTTGTAAGCTACCTGAGGCTGACCCTCGTTCACCTCGACGTTGAACTCGCGTTTGAGACGGTCCACGATAATTTCCAAGTGCAACTCACCCATACCTGAGATAATCGTCTGGCCCGAATCCTCGTCCGTATGTACACGGAACGTCGGGTCTTCCTCGGCCAACTTGGCCAGGCCCACACCCAGTTTATCCAAGTCGGCCTGCGTCTTGGGCTCGATCGAAATACCGATCACCGGCTCGGGGAACGTCATCGACTCCAACACGATCGGGTTCTTTTCATCGCACAACGTATCACCCGTACGGATATCCTTGAATCCTACTCCAGCACCGATATCACCGGCTTCGATAGAGTCGATCGGCTTCTGCTCCTTGGAGTGCATCTGGAAGATACGCGAGATACGCTCTTTCTTGTCGGTACGGGGGTTATACACGTACGAACCTGCGTCGAGTTTTCCAGAATACATACGGAAGAAGCACAGACGACCTACGAAGGGGTCGGTAGCGATCTTGAAGGCCAGAGCTGCCATCGGAGCATCCACATCGGGATTGCGGACAACTTCCTCGTCGGTCTTGGGGTTTACACCCTTGATAGCTTCCACGTCTGCCGGAGAAGGCAGGAATGCGATCACGCAATCCAACAGTTTCTGAACACCTTTGTTCTTGAACGACGAACCACATAACATCGGGGTGATGTCCATGGCGATCGTAGCCTTGCGGATAGCCACCAAAAGTTCTTCTTTGGTGATAGAATCCGGATCGGTAAAGAATTTCTCCATCAACTCCTCCGAAGTCTCGGCAACGGACTCCAAGAGGTGCTGACGCCACTTGGCGCATTCATCCTTCAGATCGTCCGGAATGGGAACCACCTGATAGGTCATACCCTTGTCTTCCTCGTTCCAGATGATACCTTCCATGGTCAGCAGATCGACCACGCCCTTGAAATCAGCTTCAGAACCGATCGGCACCTGCAGCGGCACCGGGTTGGCACCCAGACGCTCCTTGACCTGACGAACGACATTGAAGAAGTCTGCACCGCTGCGGTCCATCTTATTGACGAAACCGATACGCGGAACATTGTATTTGGTTGCCTGACGCCAAACGGTCTCCGACTGAGGCTCTACGCCGCCCACAGCACAGAACAAAGCTACCGCACCGTCCAAAATACGGAGCGAACGCTCTACCTCCACCGTGAAGTCCACGTGCCCCGGAGTGTCGATCAGGTTGATTTTGTATTTCTTGGTATCGGGAAGCGCCTGACCCTGATGAGTCGGATAGTTCCAGAACACCGTGGTAGCAGCCGAAGTAATGGTAATACCACGTTCCTGCTCCTGCGCCATCCAGTCCATCGTAGCGGCACCGTCGTGTACCTCACCTATCTTATGGGTAATACCCGTGTAGTAGAGGATACGCTCGCTGGTGGTCGTTTTTCCGGCATCGATGTGCGCCATGATACCGATATTGCGGGTAAAATGTAAGTCTCTTTTTGCCATGTTTTTCTCGGTAGTTTAGAATCTGAAGTGCGAGAACGCCTTGTTGGCCTCGGCCATCTTGTGCGTATCCATACGTTTCTTCACGGCAGCACCTTCCTCCTTGGAAGCAGCCAGAATTTCAGCAGCCAGCTTCTGTGCCATGGATTTCTCATTGCGCAGGCGGGCATACTTGATCAACCATTTGATGGCCATCGACACCTTGCGATCCGGACGGATCTGCATCGGGATCTGGAAGGTAGCACCACCCACACGACGCGAACGCACTTCCACGTGCGGCATGATGTTGGTCAAGGCATCTTTCCAGATTTCCAGCGGAGTCTTCTCGCCGTCTTTCGACTTTTCACCCACGATATCGAGCGCCTGGTAGAACACCTCGAACGCTACGCTCTTTTTGCCGTCCCACATCAGGTTGTTCACAAAACGCGTTACCAGCGTATCGTTGAACTTCGGATCGGGAAGAAGAACTCTTTTTTTAGCTCTTGTCTTTCTCATTTTTTCATCGAATTTTTAATGTGTTGAACGGTTAGGGATTACTTCTTCCCGGATTTTCCGGCAGCCTGTCCATCTTTAGGACGTTTGGCACCGTACTTGGAACGACGCTGCTTGCGACCGTTCACACCGGCCGTATCCAGCGCACCGCGCACGATGTGATAACGCACACCAGGCAAGTCCTTAACCCTTCCGCCGCGTACCAATACTATCGAGTGCTCTTGGAGGTTGTGTCCCTCACCGCCGATGTAGGCATTGACCTCGTTTCCGTTGGTCAGGCGCACACGGGCCACCTTACGCATAGCCGAGTTAGGCTTTTTAGGCGTAGTGGTGTAAACACGCGTGCACACGCCGCGACGCTGGGGGCAGGAATCCAAAGCAGCCGATTTACTCTTCTTGGCGAGTACGGCTCTTCCTTTTCTTACTAACTGTTGAATGGTTGGCATTTGTTTTTGCTCTTAAAAAATTATTTATGTTAATGTCTTTTTTCTTCTCTCTCCGGAACGATTCCGAGGGTTTTCCCGCGGAAAACCACCGTCACCCCGCCGCGTTTTCTCCCGTTTCGTCGCACGATCCTTCAGGTCAAACCCCATCCAGACAAACCACAAAACACTGACGCAGAAAGTCTTATCTCTCCAAAACGAGACAGGCTTCCGCACCGGATAATAACGGGTTGCAAAGGTAGGATTTTTATCCGAAAAAACAAATCTTTTCCCGCTCGCTTTTAGTCCTTTATCGCAAAAATCGCTTCGGAGAAAAGCGCGTTTTCGGGAAAGCATTCCCCGCCCTTTTCCCAAGGAAATCCCCCTCCCCTCCCCGACTCGCCCCGGGGCGAAAAGCAAACGATGCGGTTTCCCATCCGAACGATGGAAAACCGCATCGAACACTCCGGGCTTCCCGCCCGAAGATTACCGAGCACCCTCCACTGCGCGGCGGATCTTGTTGCGGTAGGCCCCGATGGTATTTTCAAGTCCCAAATACAAGGCTTCGCTGATCAAGGCATGGCCGATGGACACCTCGTCGGTAAAGGGGATCTGACGGATGAAATACTCGATATTGTCCAACGAGAGATCGTGCCCCGCATTGACCCCCAGACCGAGCGAACGGGCGTATTGTGCAGCCTGCACGTACGGTTCGACCGCCTCGGGATGTCCCTGGGCATACAGGCGGGCAAAACGCTCGGTATAGAGTTCTACACGGTCGGCTCCCGCCTCCCGGGCACCGTCCACCATCGCTTCGAGCGGATCGACAAAGATCGACACGCGGATGCCGGCGCGGTGAAAACGCGCGGTAACCTCCTTGAGGAAAGCGGTGTGGGTCTGGGTATCCCAACCGGCGTTGGAAGTGAGGTTGGTCGGCGCATCCGGCACGAGCGTTACCTGCGTGGGAACAGCCCGGGTAACCAGGTCGATGAATTCATCGGTAGGGTTTCCCTCGATGTTGTATTCGGTGGTGATCACCGGCAAGAGGTCGAACACATCCTTGTGCGTGATATGGCGCTGGTCGGGACGGGGATGCACCGTGATGCCCTCTCCGCCGAAACGCTGGCAGTCGGCCGCCACCCGAATCACATCGGGGACATTTCCTCCGCGCGCATTGCGCAGAGTGGCCACTTTGTTGATGTTTACACTGAGTTTCGTCATGACTTCCTTTTCATTATTTCGGATTGTAATCTTTCCTTTTCTCCGCCTCACCTGCGGGAAACGCGCTGCTCGCTATCCGAGCCTTTGACGATCGTACCCGCCTCGGCCGTCCCTCGGAAACCGACCAAGGGATACACCACGCTCCGCGGCCCGAGAATACTCCCGGGATAAAGCATGGCATTGCACCCCACTTCGACCCCATCGCCCAGCACCGCGCCGAATTTCTCGCCCGGCAAAGCCAGCCGTCCGTCCGAAAAGTCCAGGCGTATCTCCCCGGGCAACGAACGGAAATTGGATATCTTGGCCCCCGCGCCCAAATGCGCCCCCATCCCGAGTACCGAATCGCCCACATAGGACAAATGCGGCAGTTGCACCCCATCGTACAGCAGGGCATTTTTCACCTCGGTAAAATGTCCGAGCAGACACCCACGCCCCAGGATGACGTCGCCCCGCACGACGGCATGGCGTCGCACGACGCTGCCCCGTCCCACCACGATCCGCCCCTCGATCGAGGCTCCATCCTCCACTTCGCCGCCGTCCTCGACCCAGATGTTGTAGGCGATCCGCTTGAGCGGAAGTTCCGCCAGGCTTTCCGTAGCAAACACTTCACTCAGGCGAGGGACGAGTTCCCACGGATACCGGCAAGCGGCAACCAAGGCCCGGGCAAAAGGATGCGCCGAGGAAAAGAAATAAGGGATGAGTGCTTCCCGGCTTTGCATGGCACGCAAATCTTTTTTTCCTTAGAAAATGATCTCCTCCTCTTCTTCCTGCTGCCGGTACCGATCGGGCGTAGCGGAATACGTCTCCTCGGAAACGGTCTCCTCGATATCCTCCTCCTCGCTTATCGGTGCGACCGGCGCAACGCGATGTTCGCAGGAGAGATCGATGGTCACCGGCGTGGAAGGTGCTTCAAATTCGCCTTTCGACACCCCGAGCGAAGGATCGGCGTAACATTTCTTCATGAAGACGGCCCAGATCGGCATGGCCGACGAAGCCCCCTGCCCGTAGGTCATCGAGCGGAAATGCGCTGCGCGGTCCTCGCAGCCCACCCAGGCACCGGCAGCCAGATTGGGTACCATGCCGATGAACCAACCGTCCGACTGGTTCTGCGAAGTACCGGTTTTCCCGGCGATGGGGTTGTCAAATTTCCAAGGATAACCCGTTACGTACATCGTGTGGTCCGGATCGGGCCCGCGATACGAAGGGTTGTCCCACGAAAAGCGCAAGCGGGCACCCGTTCCGTTTTCGGTAACACCTTCCAGCAGTTTGAGAATGGCGTAGGACGATTCCTCGCTCATCACCGCCCGGGAAGGGGTCGCATCCTGATACAGCACCACCCCGTTGTTGTCCTCGATGCGGGTAATGAGGATGGGCTGGATATAGCTGCCCTTGTTGGCAAAGGTGGCGAAAGCCCCGATCATCTCGTAAAGGGAAATATCGGCCGTACCCAAGCACATCGAAGGGCCGGTGTCTATCTGGGAGGTAATCCCCAACTTATGCGCCAGGGCGATGATCGGTTCGGTCGTGCCCAAACCTTTGACGATGGCAGCCGTAATAGAGTTCTTCGACATGGCCAGACCCTTTTTGAGGGTATAGGGAACGTAGTCATACTTGTTGTTCGAGTTGCGCGGCGACCAGTCCTGTGCAATGCCCCACTCGTCGGCCAGGAAGGTAACCGGCTGGTCGATGTACTCGTAACAGGGCGAGAGTTTCTGCTGATCGATGGCCGTAGCATAGACGAACGGTTTGAAGATGGACCCCGTCTGCCGGCGCGCCTTCACCACATGGTCGTACTGGAAATACCGATAGTTGATACCTCCCACCCAGGCTTTCACATACCCGGTCTGAGGTTCTACCGCCAGGAAACCGGCATTGAGGAAACTCTTGTAATACCGGATGGAATCCATCGGCGTCATTTCCACCTCCCGGGTAGAGGGACGGCCGTTTTCCCAACAGAAGACGGTCATTTTTTCCTTTGTTTGGAAACTCTGTCGGATTTCGGCTTCGGAAGCCCCCTGCGCCTTGAGGGCACGATAGCGGTCGCTGCGTTTGACGGCCGCATTCATGATGGCATCGGCCTGGGCACGGGTGATATTGTAAAACGGCCGCATGGGGTTGGCCTCTTGCCCATAGTCGAACACTTTCTGAAGGTTGGACAGGTGCTCGTTTACCGCCTCTTCGGCATAGCGCTGCATCCGGGAATCGAGCGTGGTGTATATCCGCAACCCGTCCCGGGAAAGGGAATACGGGCTTCCGTCCGGTTTGCGGACATTTTCGAGGTACTCGGGGACGATCTCGCGGATGTATTCGCGGAAATACTGCGCGATGCCCTGCGTATGGGTCTGCATCCGGAAGTCGGTCTGGAGCGGGAGCGCACGGAGCGAATCCAGTTGCTGCTCGGTGAGCATGCCGTTGCGCTTCATCTGCCCCAGGACCGTGTTGCGCCGCGCCAGGGAATTTTCCGGGTTGCGGATCGGATTGTACAGGATAGGGTTCTTGGCCATCCCCACGAGGGTTGCTGCTTCCTCGATGGTCAGTTCCGAAGGCAGTTTGTTGAAATAGGTGAGCGAGGCATTTTTGATCCCGTACGCATTGTAGAGAAAATCGTACGTATTGAAATACATCGTAATGATCTCATCCTTGGTGTAGCTGCGTTCGAGCTGCGCGGCGATGATCCATTCCTGGAATTTCTGGATGACGCGCTCTATCTTGTTTTGCGAAGCATTTTTGGTAAAAAGCTGTTTGGCCAGCTGCTGGGTGAGCGTGCTGGCTCCTCCCCGACTTCCCAGGAAAACGACCGCACGCATCGTCGAACGCACATCGATGCCCGAATGCTTGCGAAAACGCTCGTCCTCGGTCGCGATCAACGCATCGACCAGGTAGGGAGAGAGTTCCTCGAACTTGACCGGCGAACGGTTTTCGTTTTTCCAGATCTTCCCGATGGTCTCCCCATCGGCCGAGATGATCTCCGTAGCTACGCTCGACTCGGGGTTTTCGATGTCCTCGAAGGTCGGCAACTCGCCGAATACCCCTTTTTCGATCAGGAAAAACAATAAAACAGCCAAGACGATCCCTGCGGCGAGTCCTCCCCAGAGGATCTTCTTGAAGCGTTTCAAACGGGCCTCCGACCCGCTGTTTTTCTTTCCTTTCCTGTGTTTATCCATCGTATGTTATTGGATTTCTGACAATTGTATTCTAATCCCCACACTGCTCACCCCCTGCAGTTCGACATTGCGCATCCCGTGCCGCACCGAAAAACCATAACGTCCCATCGCTGGGAAACGGAAATCCCGCAGCCACAGCACGCCGTTTTCCTTGACGTTGGACAGGCCGTGTCCGGTCGCCACTCCCTGCGCATCGAACAACTCGCAGCGCAACGTGTCGCATTGCAAGACCGACTGCGCCGTATCACATACCTGGCCGATGAGATAAATCTCCCGCCAGGGATATCCATCGGAGGTTCGCAAATCCACATAGACATCATAGTGAGTAACGGTATCAACCGCCTCCACCTCAAAGGTACAAGCCTCTCCCCGCACCCACTGGTCGTCCGCAAGTGTCTCTACCCGCCGGTAAAACGCATCGCCCGTGCACGCCGACATCCCTGCCGCCACGCACAACAATACCAACCCGATAAACGCCGACCGTCTCATTTATTCCTGCGGGCGCTCCGAAGCGTTGTTTTCTCCACCGGCTGCCGGGCCACCCGGACGACGATTGCCGCGCCGGCGACCATCCCGACCACGTCCCCGGCGGCCATCCCGACCTTGAGGTGCAGATTCTGCCGCGCCGCCTCCCTGCGAACGCTCGCCGGCTGCCTGCCCTGTGGTTCCTGCGGCCCCACCCGATCTTTCAGGTGCGCGCTCCGAAGGACGATCCCCAGCCGAAGCATTCTCGGCTGCAGCCGGGGTACGTTCCGAGCGGTTTCCTCCCTCCCGACGGGAGTCGCGGCCCCGCCCACGGCGATTGTTCCCCCGCCGCTGACCGGACGAAGATTCCAGATGTCCTCCCTCCGGAGTTCTTTCGCCTTCCGCCGCCGAACCTTCAGCCCGAGATACGCCGGAGGAGGCATTTTCCTCGGTTCGCGCCGGCTGCTGGGTAGCCGAAGGATTCTCCGAGCGGGCAGCATCGCCTGTCTTGCTATTGTTGTCGTCGGCACGTCCATCCCGACCTCGACGGCGGTCGCCCCGGCGGGCAGAGCGTTCTCCCTGCGAAGCCTCTCCTGTGGCGGACGCTTTCTCCGCTTTTTGTTCCCCGGAAGGGGCTTCTCCCGCACCGTTTTTTGCTTCGGAAGCCGATTCCCGGCGGCGATCCTCCCGACGACGGTCGCCCCGACGGCGAGACCGACGGGAAGACACTTTGTCGAAACGGGTGATCTCCCCTTCCTCAACCGCTTGAAGTTCGGAAGGCTCCTCCCGGCGGCTTTCATTGCGGGGATGCTCCGGCTCCTCGACGTACATTTCGAGCGATTCGGGTTTCTCGCCCCGGCGGTTGGCCTGCTGGATCTCGGCAACCGCATCCACGTGCAGACCGATCCAGTTCATCGCTTCGAAATCGTATGCATACCAGTAAATGCCTTTGAATACGTCCATCTTCTGGAAATGGGCTACGCCCTTCTCCGTGCGCAAAACAGCATCGGTAGGCGGGAAACCTTTCAAGGCATCGACGTAAACATCCAACTCGAAATTCAGGCAGCACTTGAGTTTTCCGCACTGTCCGGCCAATTTCTGCGGGTTGAGCGAAAGTCGCTGGGTGCGTGCCGCCGACGTATTAACCGAACGGAAATCCGTCAGCCACGTAGTGCAACACAATTCCCGCCCGCAGGAGCCGATGCCGCCCACCCGGGCAGCCTCCTGACGCAGACCGATCTGACGCATCTCGATCCGCACACCGAAAGCACTGGCCAGTTCCTTGATTAACTGGCGGAAATCCACCCGACCCTCGGCCGTATAGTAAAACGTTGCCTTCAGATTGTCTCCCTGGTACTCGACATCGCTCAACTTCATCACCAGCCCCAGGTTGTCGCAGATCTCGCGGGTACGCACCAGTGTCTTTTGCTCCCGCGCAATGGCCGTCTGCCACACGTCGATATCCTTCTGGGTAGCCAAACGGTACACCTTCCGCAACTCGGGACTGGAAGGGTCTTCCTTCTTGCGCCGCATCTGCATGCGGGCCAACTGCCCGGTGAGCATCACACAGCCGATGTCATGCCCCGGACTGGACTCCACCGCCACGATGTCGCCCGGAGACAAGGGCAAACGATTGACATTGCGATAAAAACCCTTGCGGCCGTTCTTGAAGCGCACTTCCACGCAGTCGAACGCCTCGCCCGCCTGGGGCTGAGCTACGTCCGCCAGCCAATCCCGCACCTCCAGGTAATCACCGCCCGTATATAGACATACGTTGCACTTTTCGGACGACCCGAAAGAAGGGCAACGACGCTTGGTACATTCCTTACAATTCATCCTCTATACTCGTATAAAGCCTCGTAAAAATACACATTTACAAGGATATTTCTTTTATTCTCTTCCTCCCGCCGCTACCCGGATCGCTCCGGCCGGGCAGGACTCCTGCGCGCTGCGGCACGGTGCATCGGCCAACGGATCGGTACAACGAAGGGTGTAAAATCCTTTCTTCATCGCAGCACCGATCAGGAGGCATTTCCCGTCGGAAGGATCCATCGAGAAATACTCCCCGGCCACATCGGCACAATACCCGCATCCGATGCACTTGTCCCGTTGAAGGGTTACCACCACCGTAGCCATCGCCCCGAGGTCAATTTTTTTCTTCGGAACCACCTCCGGATTTCCCGCCGGAAGCATACTCGGTAGCCTCGACCTTGTACACCTTGTCGGCCATGCGCAATTTGAAATCCAGCGGCAAGGTTACGTGGTCGCCTTTCCCCGCACGGGTCGCCGGACGGTCATCGACCATGAAGTCGCCCAGCACGAAAGTCTTCACCCCCGTGGTAGGCCCTGTAATGAGGATCTCGTCCCCACGGTGCAACTCCGCCGCCTCGACCAGGATTTCGCCCACCCCCGGCTTGGGATAGTAATGCAATCCCCGCCCCACGTACACTTTCCGGCGGGTGGCATGCGAACCGGGATACCCGCTCCACTGGCCCATCCGACGCCCCAGGTAGTATCCCTCCCAAAAGCCCCGGTTGTACACCCCGCGCAAACGTTCTTCCCATTCGAGAGCCTTCTCCGCCGAGTATTCTCCCCGGGCGCAAGCATCGATCGCCTCCCGGTAAACCGAAACCACCGTCTGGACATATTCGGGCGAACGACCGCGACCTTCGATCTTGAGAATCCTCACGCCGGCATCGACGATCCGGTCCAACAATCCGATGGTACACAAATCCTTGGGCGACATAATGTACGGATCACCCACTTCCAGCTCGTACCCCGTTTCCTTGTCCCGAACCACATACGCCCGACGGCAATCCTGCCGGCAAGCCCCGCGGTTGGCCGAGGAATTGTGGGCATGTAGACTGAGGTAGCACTTCCCGGAAATAGCCATGCAAAGTGCCCCGTGCCCGAAAATCTCGACCTCCACTTTTCGTCCGGAAGGCCCCTTGATACCCCGCTGGTCGATCTGCCGGCAGATCTCCTTGACCTGCGTCAGACTGAGTTCGCGCGCCAACACCATCGTATCGGCATAGGCCGAGAAAAACTCCACGGCCCGGATGTTCGAGATGTTCTGCTGGGTGGAGATATGCACCTCCAATCCCCTTGCCCGCGCAGCGAGAATTACGGAAATGTCCGACGCGATGACCGCACTCACTCCGGCCTGGACCGCCTTGTCGAGCAGGTCTTCGATGGCCTCCAGGTCATGGTCGTACACGATGGTATTGACCGCCAGATACGAGCGGACACCCCGCTCCCGGCAACGCTTCGCTACTTCCTCCAAGTCCTCTGCCGTGAAATTGACCGTCGCGCGGGCACGCATATTGAGCTGTCCTACACCGAAATATACCGAATCCGCACCGGCGTCCAAAGCTGCCTGCAGCGATTCGTAATCGCCGGCGGGCGCCATCAATTCCAAAGGTCCTCGTCTTTCCATCTTCACAGGGCAAAAGGATTGCCAAAAAGCAAAGATACGATTTTTGCTCGCAACCCGGAAAAGCGGGCATAAAAAAGCTCCGCGCCCGAAAGGGCGCGGAGCCATATCGAAATCCTTGACAGATTATTAGTCGAGAATCTTGGTTACCTGGCCGGCACCTACCGTACGACCACCTTCGCGGATAGCGAAACGCAGACCCTGGTTCAGTGCGATGGGCTGAAGGAGTTCCACCGTGATGGTCAGGTTGTCGCCCGGCATTACCATCTCTACGCCTTCCGGCAGGGTGATCTCACCGGTTACGTCCGTGGTACGAACGTAGAACTGCGGCCGATACTTGTTGTGGAACGGAGTGTGACGTCCGCCTTCTTCCTTGGACAGGATATACACCTCGCCCTGGAATTTCTTGTGCGGAGTTACGGACTTCGGAGCGCAGACTACCATACCACGACGGATCTGGTTCTTGTCGATACCGCGCAGCAGCAGACCTACGTTGTCACCAGCCTCACCCTCGTCGAGCAGTTTGCGGAACATTTCCACACCGGTGATCGTCGAAGTCAGTTTTTCAGCAGCCATACCGATGATTTCTACCGGGTCGCCCACTTTGGCCACACCCGTTTCGATACGTCCGGTAGCCACCGTACCACGACCGGTGATCGAGAACACGTCCTCAACCGGCATCAGGAACGGTTTGTCCTTGTCACGAACCGGCTCTTCGATCCACTCGTCGACAGCGTCCATCAACTCTTCTACGGTCTTCACCCACTTCTCTTCACCGTTGAGGGCACCCAGTGCGGAACCCTTGATGATCGGGGTGTTGTCACCGTCGTACTGGTACAGATTCAGCAGGTCGCGAACCTCCATTTCTACCAACTCGAGCAACTCGGGGTCGTCCACCATGTCCACCTTGTTCAGGAATACGACAATGCGAGGAACGCCTACCTGACGGGCGAGCAGGATGTGCTCACGGGTCTGAGGCATCGGGCCGTCGGTAGCAGCTACTACCAGGATAGCTCCGTCCATCTGAGCAGCACCCGTTACCATGTTCTTCACATAGTCGGCATGTCCCGGGCAGTCTACGTGAGCATAGTGACGTTTGTCGGTCTGATACTCTACGTGAGCCGTGTTGATGGTGATACCGCGCTCTTTTTCTTCAGGAGCAGCGTCGATCTGGTCGAACGCCTTTACCTCGGAAAGACCCTTGTCGGCCAGAACCTTGGTGATAGCAGCGGTAAGAGTCGTTTTACCGTGGTCCACGTGACCGATCGTACCGATGTTCAAATGCGGTTTGTCACGTTTGAAAGTTTCTTTTGCCATTTTGCGAAATGTTTATTACTTGTTTTCTGTTCAGTGAATATCGGGCCTTTCCAAGCCTTAATCCGCTTTGAAGGTTTCCCCTTTTTGAGCCAATAACGGGACTTGAACCCGTGACCTCATCCTTACCAAGGATGCGCTCTACCACTGAGCTATATCGGCATTTGAATTGCGGTGATGTTTCTCCGGTGAAAAACCCACCTCATATCAGAGCGCAAAGGTAGGAAGTTTTATCATTTATCCAAATAGCCTGCGGTTTTTTTTTCGTTTTGAAAACATTTTTTTTTGACCGGCCCCGTCCGATAAAAAAAATGCAGGTGCGCGAAGCAACCCGCGCACCTGCAAAAAATACTGTTTTAAAACTATTTAGCTTCGTTTTTGGCCCGCAACTTACGGCGCATCGAATCGGCACACAAGTCGATGCATTCTTCGAAAGTCGTCGCCTGTTTCTTTACCATAAACGTCTCGCCGGGCACCCGGAGCTTGAGTTCTATCATTTTATTTTCCTTGTCGGAAGTGTTGAGCAGATGCAGATACACCTCGGCATCGATCACACGGTCGTAGAAAAGTTCCAGCTTGTCGAGTTTCTTTTGAATGAACTCCAACAGTTTCACATCCGCTTTGAAATGGATGGCTTGCGTAAGTACTTTCATGACGGTAACGTTTTGCGCCCTTCCCTTTTAGGAATGCTCGTCCCCGCGGGGATGGGCTTGGTTATACACTGATTTTAGTTTTCCCAGCGTCGTATGGGCATAAACCTGCGTGGAAGCCAGCGAAGAATGCCCCAGCAACTCCTTGACCGAGGAGATGTCCGCCCCCGCTTCCAACAAATGCGTAGCGAAGGTATGACGGAGCACATGGGGACTTTTCTTGTGCTTGACTGTCACAAGACCAAGATACTTATTTATTATCCGATACACAAGAGTCGGCGACATTTTTTTGCCTTTTTTAGCAAACAAAAGGGTTTCCTTCACATTCTCCCCGCCCGAAAACAGCCCGAGGTATTCCCCAAGCGCCTCGCAAAGACGGGGATGCATCGGGACAAAGCGCTCCTTTCCCCCTTTGCCGCGCACCCGCAACATCGCCCGCCGAAAGTCCACATCGCCCAAGCGTACATCGCAAAGTTCCGAACAGCGAAGCCCGCAACCGTAAAAAAGTTCAACGATCATTCGATCCCGATCCCCGTCCGGATCGTCGCTGTACAGATCCGGATCGAGCAAGTGTTGCATTTCCTGCACCGAATACGGTACCGTCGTGCGGTAAGGCTCCTTCAGATTGCCCTGGCGCATCATCGGAGAAATCCGGATCGCTCCCCGGCGCAACAAATACTTGAAATACGAACGCAGGGCGCTGATCTTGCGATTGACCGACGAAGGCGTATATCCCTGTTCCATCAGATGAACCACCCAGGCGCGCACCGCCTGAAAATCGATCGACGCATCCTCGGTCGGCGCCTGCATTGAAACGAGAAAACCCTCGAACTCCGAAAGGTCCGTCCCGTAAGCCTCCACCGTATGGGGAGAATACTTCTTCTCCCACAACAGGTACTGGGTAAAATCCTCTATCCGCATCGCCTGGCCAAAACTCCTTTGGACAAATGTAGTGAAAGGCGAGCGCAGCGGCAAATCGAAAACAACGTTTTCGCATTCGACGATGCCGAGCCGCATCCTGCATTATCCAAATGCAGCGAAAGGCGAGCGCAGCGGCAAGGGAGAAAACGAAGTTTTCGCGCAAAGACGCCAACAATCCCTTCTCTTTTGATATCTTTACCCCATCCATACGTATTTACCCAACGCCCCAACTATCCGAGAAAACAATATGATCCCGCAGAGTCTACCGACAATCAAATCAAGATCCGAATGGCGCGAATGGTTGGAACAAAACCACCGCAAACAGACCGAATGCTGGATCGCCGTCAAGCGAGGAAGACCAACAGATGACAACACCTTTTGGTATCTCGATGCCGTGGAAGAAGCCTTGTGTTTCGGCTGGATAGACAGCACCACCAAGAAAATGCCCGATGGCACAACCCTCCAAAGATTCTGCCCGCGACGCCCCCGCAGCAAATGGTCCGAATTGAACAAAGAGCGATGCCGAAGGATGGAACGACTGGGCCGAATGACAGACGACGGAAGAGCCGCCCTCCCGGATATGTCGGACAAAGGCTTCTCGATAGACCCCGACCTTTTGCAGGAATTACAGTCCGACCCCGTCGTATGGGAACATTTCTGCCGCCTGCCCGAATTGTACAAACGTGTGCGGATAGATACCATCCAGATAAAAAAGCACCAACCGAAACTGTACAGAAGCCGCCTGGAAAAATTCATGGAAAACACCCGACGAGGCCTGCTCTATGGGTGCTGGAACGACTACGGACGATTATAAGCCAAAACACCGTTCCACCTTCTACTTCAGCACTTATTCAACTTTACAACAAACGCCCCTACCCCGCCTTTCTCCGGAGAAGCAGAAAACACATATTCTCTTTCGGGAAATCCAAAGCAAAGAAAAACCCCTTGCCGTTTTTAATTAATGTCGTTCCTTTGTAGTGTTCTTTCTGAAAAAATCTCTCTCGAAAGAAAACACACCATGTCGCAATCCGTCAAAAGCCTTATCCTGCCGTTGGCCATGTTGATAGGCGGAGTGTTCTACGGTTTCTTCTCGCAGATCGCTGCCGCCATTCCGTATTTCATCTTCGCAATGCTCTTTCTGACATTCTGCCGCCTGTCTCCACGTGACGTGCGCCTGCACCGCCTGCATGCCGTCCTGTTGCTTATCCAGATAGGCGGAGGACTGGCCTTGTACTACGCGCTGGCCTTTCTGAACGTAACGGTGGCCGAAGGAGTCTTCATGTGCGTGCTGGCCCCCACTGCCATGGCCGCAACGGTCATCACCGGCATGTTGGGAGGAAACGCCGGCTTCATGGCTACTTATACCTTAATAAGCAATGTCGGCATGGCTGTTCTCGCTCCGGCGGTATTCGCCCTGCTGGGAAAACAGGAAGGTCTCTCCTTCGCCCAAACCTTTTTATATGTATGCCGCCAACTCGCCCCGATGCTGGTCCTCCCGCTGGCCGTCGCCTGGGGACTGCGCTGGCTTGCCCCCAAAATCCACAAGGCCGTCGCCGCAAAGAGTCACCTCACCTTTTATATATGGGCCCTATCGCTCACCAGCATCACCGGACGTACGGTCCGTTTCCTGATCGAACAGCCCAACCCGGACTACCGCACCGAAACGGTCATCGCCCTGCTGGCATTGGCGGTATGCCTGGTCCAGTTCAAAAGCGGGAAAGCACTGGGCTCCCGCTGGGGCGACCGCATCGCTACCGGACAGGCCATGGGACAGAAAAACACAATCCTGGCCATCTGGATGGCGCAATCCTACCTCAATCCCATCGCTTCGGTCGGACCAGCCTCGTATGTCCTCTGGCAAAACATCGTCAATTCCTACCAGATATGGCTCAAAGGGCACCGGGAACGGCAAGTTTTGAAAAAAAGCACGGAAGAAGCAAAAAGTCTTGCACGGAAAAAAAATAATGTCTAATTTCGCAACCACTTTACAGGCGTAGCTCAGTTGGTAGAGCACTGGTCTCCAAAACCAGGTGTCGGGAGTTCGAGCCTCTCCGCCTGTGCCATAGAAACAGGACTTGAAATCTTTCGTCCTATCCAAAGTTTCCGCCGCGCGGGAGCGCGGCGGATTTTTTTCGCCCCGACAAGCAGGGACAAAACCCAACCCCCTACCCGCGGACACGAAAAAACACGACTAAAAAAAGTTTTTTCACTCCAACTGACCAACTTAAAAAAAAGTTCGTATATTTGCACTCGCCTTGGAGAAGGCTCATTTTGCACGTATATCGCTCATTATCAAAGTCAAATATTTGATTGATAGGGTGATAGCGAAATAAATGTGCTTTTGTCGCATCGGGAAAGATACGGGCGGCACGGGGCTTTCACAGAAACACACATCGAACCTATGAAAGGTCTTATCCAATACATCAAGGATTCCTGGAACGAATTGTTCGGGGGAAAAGTTACTTGGCCCACGTGGGAAGAAGCACAAAAACAGACTTGGATCGTGGCCATCGCTACGCTGATCCTGGCCGGTGCTACCGCTGCGGTGGACTTCCTGTTCAACAACGCGATCCAGGGAATATTCAGAATTCTCAACTAACCGGAAAAAACAACGGGCAAAATGGCAGAAACTACCAAGAAGTGGTACGTGGTGCGGGCTATCAGCGGTCAGGAGCTTAAGGTAAAGAGCTACATCGAGCAGGAAATCGCACGGCTGGGCATGAACGACTACCTGGCCGGTGTGATGGTGCCGATGGAGAAGTTCTTTTCGGTTTCGGGCGGCAAGAAAGTCAGCAAGGAACGCCCTTTCTTCCCCGGCTACGTGATGATCGAAGCCAACCTGGACGGTGAAATGCTTCACCTGCTCCAAGGGATTCCCGGTGTAGTGGGCTTTCTGAGCGACCGTCCCGGAGGCGATCCGGTGCCGTTGCGCAAGAGCGAAGTCAACCGGATGCTGGGCAAGGTCGACGAGATGGCCGACATGCCCGAATCGGTGGTTATCCCGTTCGTGGTCGGCGAAGCGGTCAAGGTGATCGACGGACCGTTCAACGGGTTCGACGGTACGGTGGAAGAGGTGAACAGCGAGAAACGCAAACTCAAGGTCGAGGTCAAGATCTTCGGCCGGAAAACCCCGCTGGAATTGAATTTTTCCCAGGTGGAGAAGGTATAACGTATCTCCCCCGGTGGAAAACTGAAAAAAGAAAATGTTACGCCAAAGATAGTCCCGGAGGGTTTGCTTCCAAATTTTGACCCGAAAGGACGGAAACAATTTTCAGTCAAAACAAAATGGCAAAAGAAATCTTCAAAAAGATCAAATTGCAGTGCAAGGGCGGAGCAGCCAATCCTTCCCCGCCAATCGGTCCTGCGCTTGGTTCGGCCGGTGTGAACATCATGGATTTCTGCAAACAGTTCAACGCGCGTACCCAGGACAAACAGGGTAAGCTCCTGCCTGTGCAGATCACCGTGTACACCGACAAGTCGTTCGACTTCGTCATCAAGACCACCCCGGTAGCCGTTCAGTTGATGGAAGCCGCCAAGATCAAGTCGGCCTCCGGCGAGCCCAACCGCAAAAAGGTAGCCGCCATCACCTGGGATCAGGTCAAGGAAATCGCTGCCGACAAGATGCCGGACCTGAATGCGTTCACCATCGAGAGTGCCATGTCCATGGTAGCCGGTACCGCTCGTTCAATGGGTATAACCATCAAGGGAGAGTCTCCTTTGAAAAAATCCTAATCAAGCATCATGGCAAAACTGACAAAGAACCAGAAAGTAGCTGTAGCCAAGCTTGAGAAGAACAAGCTCTACACCGTGGAAGAAGCGTGTGCGCTGGTAAAAGAAACCTCGACCACCAAATTCGACGCTTCGGTGGACATCGCCGTTCGCCTGGGCGTAGACCCTCGTAAGGCCAACCAGATGGTTCGCGGCGTGGTATCCCTGCCCAACGGTACGGGTAAAAGCGTACGCGTACTGGCGCTGGTAACCCCCGACAAGGAAGCGGAAGCTACCGAAGCCGGTGCCGACTACGTAGGTCTGGACGAATACCTGGACAAGATCAAAGGTGGCTGGGCTGATGTCGATGTGATCATCACCGTTCCGGCTGTAATGGGTAAGTTGGGACCTCTGGGTCGTATTCTGGGACCCCGCGGCCTGATGCCTAACCCCAAGTCCGGTACCGTAACGATGGAAGTGGGCAAAGCCGTCAAGGAAGTGAAAGCCGGTAAGATCGACTTCAAGGTCGACCGCTACGGGATCGTTCACGCTGCGATCGGCAAAGTGTCGTTCGATGCGCCGAAAATCGCCGAGAACGCCCTGGAGTTGCTCCACACCCTGAACAAGATGAAACCGGCCTCCGCCAAGGGCGTCTACATGAAGAGCGTTACGCTCTCCAGCACGATGGGCCCGGGAGTACCTGTAGATCCGAAAACCGTCTAACTCCTAGAATGATAAGATTATGACAAGAGAAGAGAAATCGCAGGTTATAGCCTCCATCACTCAGGAACTCGGCGGTCACGGCGTGATCTATCTGGCCGATATTTCCACCCTCAATGCTGCTGCCACCGACAAACTGCGCCGCGCTTGCTTCAATGCCGGCGTTCGTCTGGAAGTAGTCAAGAACACGCTTTTGGCCAAGGCGATGGAAGCCTGCGACAAGGATTTCCAGAACCTGACCGAAACCCTGAAGGGAAACACCGCTCTGATGCTTTTCAACGGAGCTGCCAACGTTCCCGGAAAGGTTATCAAGGATTTCCGTAAAAGCTCCGAGCGTCCCCTGCTCAAAGGCGCATGGATCGACAACGAGATCTATGTCGGCGACGATCAGTTGGGTACGCTGGCCAGCATCAAGTCCCGCGAGGAACTCATCGGCGAAATCATCGGCCTGTTGCAGTCTCCGATCCGCCGCCTGATCTCGGCCCTGGAGAACAAAGGCGAAGCTGCCGAAGCAAATGCAGAGGCCGCCGCTGCCGAAGAACCCAAAGCGGAATCCGCCGAATAATTCCATCGAAACGCATTTATCTCATTATTAACTAAGTCAAAAAAAACAAAATGGCAGATCTGAAACAACTCGCTGAAGAACTGGTGAACCTGAGCGTAAAAGATGTTCAGGAACTGGGCAACATACTCAAAGAAGAATACGGCATCGAACCCGCAGCCGCAGCCGTAGTAGTAGCAGCCGGAGACGGCGCTGGTGCTGCTGCAGCCGAGGAGAAGACCGAATTCGACGTGATCCTCAAGGAAGCTGGTGCAGAGAAACTGAAAGTCGTAAAGGCTGTCAAGGAACTCACCGGTCTCGGTCTGAAGGAAGCCAAGGAATTGGTAGACGGTGCTCCTTCCACCATCAAGGAAGGCCTGCCCAAGGACGAGGCTATGAACATCAAGAGCCACCTCGAAGAAGTTGGCGCCCAGGTAGAAGTCAAATAACCGACTTCTTTCCTTGCAAAAGGCTTAGGTCGTAGCGGTTTTTCAACCTCTAGAGGCCTAAGCCCTTTTGCTCTTTTATTCATTTTTCTTTTAATTAAAAATAAATTCCATTGGCCCAGACTGTTAACCCCAGCAGAGTCAGCTTTGCTTCGGTAAAGAACCCGGTCGACTATCCCGATTTTCTGGACATCCAGATCAAATCGTTCCGGGATTTCTTCCAACTCGAAACCAAATCTGACGAAAGAAAAAACGAAGGACTCTACAAGACTTTCTGCGAGAACTTCCCCATAACAGACACGCGAAACCAGTTTGTACTGGAGTTTATTGACTATTTCGTCGATCCGCCGCGCTACTCCATCGAGGAGTGCATCGAACGTGGACTCACCTACAGCGTACCGCTGAAGGCCCGCTTGAAACTGTACTGCACCGACCCGGATCACGAGGACTTCGAGACCATCGTGCAGGACGTGTACCTGGGAACCATCCCGTACATGACCCCTTCGGGCACGTTCGTGATCAACGGTGCCGAACGCATCGTCGTTTCCCAGTTGCACCGTTCGCCCGGCGTATTCTTCGGGCAGTCTTTCCACGCCAACGGAACCAAACTTTACTCGGCGCGCATCATTCCCTTCAAGGGGTCGTGGATGGAATTTGCCACGGACATCAACAACGTGATGTACGCCTACATCGACCGGAAAAAGAAACTTCCCCTCACTACCCTGCTGCGTGCCATCGGTTACGAACGCGACAAGGACATCCTCGACATCTTCGACCTGGCCGAGGAGGTGAAAGTGAGCAAAACGGGACTCAAGAAGTACATCGGCCGCCGTTTGGCTGCGCGCGTACTGAAAACCTGGGTGGAGGACTTCGTGGACGAAGATACCGGCGAGGTCGTATCCATCGAACGTAACGAACAGATCCTCGACCGGGATACCATCCTGGAAAAGGAAAACATCGACGAGATCGTCGATGCCGGAGTGAAGACCATCCTCCTGCACAAGGAAGACAGCACCAGCTCCGAATATTCCATCATTTACAACACCCTTCAGAAAGACCCGACCAACTCCGAAAAGGAGGCCGTCGAACACATATACCGGCAGTTGCGCAATGCCGAGCCGCCGGATGAAGAGACCGCACGCGGTATCATCGAAAAACTGTTCTTCTCGGACACCCGCTATTCGCTGGGCGATGTAGGCCGTTACCGGATCAACAAAAAACTGGGGCTCGACACCCCGCTGTCCGTACAGGTGCTCACCAAGGAGGACATCATCACCATCGTGAAGTACCTGATCGAACTGATCAACTCCAAGAGCGAGGTGGACGACATCGACCACTTGTCCAACCGTCGCGTACGCACCGTAGGCGAACAGCTGGCTGCCCAGTTCGGCGTCGGCCTGGCGCGTATGGCCCGTACCATCCGTGAACGGATGAACGTGCGCGACAACGAGGTGTTCACCCCGATCGACCTGATCAATGCCAAGACGCTTTCCTCGGTGATCAATTCGTTCTTCGGCACCAACCAGCTCTCGCAGTTCATGGACCAGACCAACCCCTTGGCCGAGATCACGCACAAGCGTCGTCTCTCCGCCCTGGGTCCCGGCGGTCTGTCGCGCGAGCGTGCCGGTTTCGAGGTGCGTGACGTACACTACACGCACTACGGACGTCTTTGCCCGATCGAAACGCCGGAAGGTCCGAACATCGGTCTGATCTCCTCCCTGTGCGTTTACGCCAAGGTGGACGACATGGGCTTCATCCAGACGCCGTACCACGAAGTGGAAAACGGACGGGTGAAATTCGAAAACGAACCGGTATACCTGAGCGCTGAATCGGAAGAAGGCAAGATCTTCACCCAGGCCAACGTCGAGGTGGACGACATGGGCAACATCATTCCGGAGCGTGTCAAGGCCCGCAAGGAGAGTGACTTCCCGATCGCCGACCGCACGGAAGTGGACTACATGGACGTTGCCCCGAACCAGATCGCCTCGATCTCCGCATCGCTCATCCCGTTCCTGGAACACGACGACGCCAACCGTGCCCTGATGGGATCGAACATGATGCGTCAGGCCGTTCCCTTGCTCAAACCCGAAGCCCCCATCGTCGGCACGGGACTGGAAGCCCGCGTGGCCAAGGATTCCCGCGTACTGATGAACGCCGAAGGCTCGGGCGAAGTGGTCTACGTGGATGCCGACAAGATCACCATCCGCTACGACCGCACGGACGACCAGCGTCTGGTCAGCTTCGATCCGGACGAGAAGACCTATCATCTGATCAAATTCCGCAAGACCAACCAGTCCACCAACATCACCCTGAAACCCATCGTCCGCAAGGGCGACCGGGTGGAAAAAGGCCAGGTGCTGTGCGAGGGCTACGCTACGCAAAACGGCGAATTGGCCCTGGGACGCAACCTGCTGGTGGCCTTCATGCCGTGGAAGGGGTACAACTACGAGGACGGTATCGTTATCTCGCAGCGTGTAGTCAAGGAGGACATCTTTACCTCCATCCACATCGACGAATATCCGTTGGAAGTGCGCGACACCAAGCTGGGTGCCGAGGAACTGACCAACGACATCCCGAACGTATCCGAGGAAGCTACCAAGGAACTCGATGAAAACGGTATGATCCGCATCGGGGCCGAGGTCAACCCGGGCGACATCATCATCGGTAAGATCACCCCGAAGGGCGAATCGGATCCTTCGCCGGAAGAAAAGCTCCTGCGCGCCATTTTCGGCGACAAGGCCGGCGACGTCAAGGACGCTTCCCTGAAGGCCAATCCTTCGCTGCACGGAGTGGTGATCGGCAAAAAGCTGTTCTCGCGCGCCGTGAAGGACAAGAAACGCCGCAATGCCGACAAGGAAGAAATGGAGCGCCTGGATGCCGAATACGCCGCTTCGTTTGAAAAGCTGCGCGGCACGCTGCTCGAAAAGCTGTTCTCGATCGTCAACGGAAAGACCTCACAAGGGGTTACCAACGACTTGGGCGAAGTGATCATTCCCAAGGGAACGAAATTCTCGCTCAAGATCCTCCAGTCGCTCGAGGACTACGAACATCTCAATACCTCCAACTGGACGGCGGACAAGGCCAAGAACTTCCTCGTCTCGGAGCTCATCCACAACTTCAAGATCAAGGTAAACGACCTCCAGGGAGCCCTTCGCCGCGAGAAATTCACCCTGACGGTGGGCGACGAACTGCCGGCCGGGATCATCAAGCTGGCCAAGGTTTACATCGCCAAGAAGCGCAAACTGCGCGTGGGCGACAAGATGGCCGGCCGCCACGGAAACAAGGGTATCGTGGCCAAGATCGTCCGCGAAGAGGACATGCCGTTCCTGGCGGACGGAACGCCGGTGGACATCGTGCTCAACCCGCTGGGTGTGCCTTCGCGAATGAACCTGGGACAGATCTACGAAACGGTGCTCGGCTGGGCCGGACGCAAGCTAGGCATGAAGTTCGCTACGCCGATCTTCGACGGTGCTTCGCTGGAACAGATCACCGAACTGACCGACAAAGCCGGTTTGCCGCGCTACGGCCACACCTACCTCTACGACGGAGGCACGGGCGAGCGCTTCGACCAGGCAGCCACCGTGGGCGTGATCTACATGCTCAAACTGGGCCACATGGTCGATGACAAGATGCACGCACGTTCCATCGGACCGTACTCGCTGATCACCCAGCAGCCTCTGGGCGGTAAAGCGCAATTCGGCGGCCAGCGTTTCGGAGAGATGGAGGTATGGGCGCTCGAGGCCTTCGGCGCGTCCAACATCCTGCGCGAGATCCTGACCATCAAGTCCGACGACGTGGTAGGCCGTGCCAAATCCTACGAAGCCATCGTCAAGGGCGAACCGATGCCGACCCCGGGCATTCCGGAGTCGTTCAACGTGCTGCTGCACGAGCTCAAGGGTCTGGGTCTCGACGTTCGTTTCGAAGACTGACCCGCAGGCCCCGGGGGTGGAACTTCCCCCCGGAGGCTGTTTTCGGTATAAGATTTTCAAACAAAGCAATACAAGCAAAAGCAAATGGCTTTAGGTAAAGAAAACAAAGCAACCAGCGGCTTCAGAAAGATAACCATCGGCCTGGCTTCGCCGGAGACCATCTTGGCGCAGTCCTACGGCGAGGTTCTCAAACCGGAAACCATCAACTACCGCACCCACAAACCCGAGCGCGACGGTCTGTTCTGCGAACGCATCTTCGGCCCGGTAAAAGACTACGAGTGCGCCTGCGGAAAATACAAGCGCATCCGTTACAAAGGCATCGTGTGCGACCGCTGCGGAGTGGAAGTGACCGAAAAGAAAGTGCGCCGCGAACGCACCGGGCACATCAACCTGGTGGTTCCGGTAGCGCACATCTGGTACTTCCGCAGTCTGCCCAACAAGATCGGTTACCTGTTGGGGCTTCCCTCCAAGAAGCTCGATATGATCATCTACTACGAGCGTTACATCGTCATCAACCCCGGAGTAGCCAAACGTCCTACGGGCGAACCGCTCCAGAAGATGGAACTGCTCACCGAGGAAGAATACCTCGACATCGTCGATGCGCTGCCCGAAGACAACCAGTACCTGGACGATGCCAACCCCGACAAGTTCATCGCCAAGATGGGTGCCGAGGCACTGCTGGACCTGCTGCACGAGATCGACCTGGACCAGCTCTCCTATAAATTGCGCGACAGCGTTTCGCACGAAACCTCCAAACAGCGCAAGACCGAAGCACTCAAACGCCTGCAAATCGTCGAGGCGTTCCGCGAGGCCCAGAAGACGCGTGAAAACCGTCCCGAATGGATGATCATGAAGGTCATTCCCGTCATTCCGCCCGAGTTGCGCCCGCTGGTGCCGCTCGACGGAGGCCGTTTCGCCACTTCGGACCTCAACGACCTGTACCGTCGGGTGATCATCCGCAACAACCGCCTCAAACGCCTGATCGAGATCAAAGCGCCGGAGGTGATCCTGCGCAACGAAAAGCGCATGTTGCAGGAAGCGGTCGATTCGCTCTTCGACAACACCCGCAAGGCTTCGGCCGTCAAGACCGAGTCCAACCGGGCACTCAAGTCGCTCTCCGACTCGCTGAAAGGAAAACAGGGTCGTTTCCGTCAGAACCTGCTGGGTAAACGTGTGGACTACTCCGCCCGTTCGGTCATCGTTTCCGGACCAGAACTCAAGATCTACGAATGCGGTCTGCCCAAAGACATGGCCGCCGAGCTCTACAAACCGTTCATCATCCGCAAACTCATCGAGCGCGGTATCGTCAAGACGGTCAAGAGTGCCAAGAAGATCATCGACCGCCGCGACCCGGTGGTATGGGACATCCTGGAAAACGTCATCAAGGGCCATCCGGTACTGCTCAACCGCGCCCCGACGCTGCACCGTTTGTCCATCCAGGCTTTCCAGCCGCGTCTGATCGAAGGAAAGGCCATCCAGTTGCACCCGCTGGTCTGCACCGGGTTCAACGCCGACTTCGACGGTGACCAGATGGCCGTACACCTGCCGCTGGGACCGGAAGCCATCCTGGAAGCCCAACTGCTGATGCTCGCCTCGCACAACATCCTCAACCCGGCCAACGGTTCCCCGATCACCGTTCCTTCGCAGGACATGGTACTCGGACTGTACTACATGACCAAGGAACGCCATTCCACCGAGACGGAAAAAGTACCGGGCGAAGGCATGACGTTCTACTCGCCGGAGGAAGTGCGCATTGCCTACAACGAGGGGAAAGTCAACCTGCAAGCTCCCATCAAGGTACGCCTGGACATCTGGGAAGACGGCAAGACCGTGCGCAAGATCGTCGATACGACCGTGGGCCGCGTATTCTTCAACGACGTGGTTCCGTTCAAGGCCGGCTACATCAATACGGTGATCAAAAAGAACACCCTGCGCGACATCATTGCCCACGTGCTCAAATGCACCGACATCCCCACCACGACCAAATTCCTGGACGACATCAAAGCCATGGGATACGATCGTGCCTTCCGCGGCGGACTGTCCTTCTCCTTGGCCGACATCCTGATTCCGGAGGCCAAGCAGGCGCTCATCGCCGAGGCCAACGAAAAGGTGGAGACCACCATGGAGCAGTACAACATGGGTGCTATCACCAACAACGAACGATACAACATCATCATCGATGCATGGTCGGCCGCTACCAACCTGATCGCCGAAGCCGCCATGAAGACCCTCAAGGAAGACAAGCAGGGCTTCAACTCGGTGTACATGATGCTCGACTCGGGAGCCCGTGGTTCCAAGGCGCAGATCAGCCAGCTCACCGGTATGCGAGGCCTGATGGCCAAACCGCAAAAATCCGGTTCGGGCGGCGCGGACATCATCGAAAACCCGATCATCTCCAACTTCAAGGAAGGTCTGTCCATCCTCGAGTTCTTCATCTCCACGCACGGTGCCCGTAAAGGTCTGGCCGATACGGCTCTGAAGACGGCCGATGCCGGTTACCTCACCCGTCGTCTGGTGGACGTGGCACAGGACGTGATCATCAACGAAGAAGACTGCGGCACCCTGCGCGGTATCGAAGTTTCGGCCCTGAAGGAAAACGATGTGGTGCGCGAGACGCTCGCCAGCCGCATCCTGGGTCGCGTATCCCTGCACGATGTGGAAGATCTCCGCGACGGACACATCCTGGTACATGCCGGAGAAGAGATCACCGACCCGATCGCCAAAGCGATCGAAGAGGCCGGCGTGGAAACGGTGGAAGTCCGTTCGCCCCTTACCTGCGAGGCACGTCACGGTATCTGTGCCAAATGTTACGGGCGCAACCTGGCTACCGGCCGCATGGTTCAGAAAGGTGAAGCGGTCGGCGTGATCGCAGCCCAGTCCATCGGTGAACCGGGTACGCAGCTTACCCTCCGTACCTTCCACCAGGGTGGTACCGCCGGAGCAGCCGCTGCCGAATCCAGCATCAAGGCCAAAGCCGACGGTATCATCGAATTCGACGACCTGCGCACCATCCCCACTCAGGACCAGGAAGGTGTGGACTGCGACATTGTCATCTCCCGCACCACGGAAATGCACATCCTGGATCCCAAGACCAAGCTCATGCTTTCCACCCACAATATCCCCTACGGTGCTTTCCTGTACAAGAAAGCCGACCAGGAGGTAGCCAAGGGAGACATGATCTGCCAGTGGGATCCGCACAATGCGTTGATCCTCTCCGAAACAGCCGGTAAGATCGCCTACGAGGACATCGAACAGGGACAGTCCTACCAGGTAGAGATCGACGACCAGACGGGCTTCCAGGAAAAGATCATTTCCGAATCCAAGAACAAGAAACTCATCCCCACGGTCATCATCAACGACACCAAGGGCAACGTCATCAAATCGTACAACCTGCCTGTCGGCGCCCACCTGATGGTGGACAACGGAGCCAAGGTAAAAGCCGGCCAAATCCTGGTGAAGATCCCGCGCCGCAGCGCGAAAGCGGGCGACATCACCGGTGGTCTGCCGCGCGTTACCGAACTCTTCGAGGCGCGCAACCCGTCCAACCCGGCCGTTGTTTCCGAGATCGACGGCGTGGTACGTCTGGGTGCCATCAAGCGTGGCAACAAGGAGATCATCATCACCTCCAAGAGCGGTGAAGAACGCCGCTACCTGGTCAAACTCTCCAACCAGATCCTCGTTCAGGACAACGACTACGTACGTGCCGGCAGCCCGCTCTCCGAAGGTTCCATCTCTCCGGACGACATCCTGCGCATCAAAGGCCCGAACGAAGTCCAGGAGTACCTGGTAAACGAAGTTCAGGGCGTGTACCGGATGCAGGGCGTGGTGATCAACGACAAGCACTTCGAAGTGATCGTCCGCCAGATGATGCGCAAGGTGATGATCATCGATCCGGGCGATACGCAGTTCCTCGAAGGCCAGTCCGTCCACAAACGCGACTTCACGGATGCCAACGACGCTCTCTTCGGCATCAAGGTTGTTACCGATGCCGGCGATTCGGAAAACCTGCATCCCGGACAGATGGTTACCCTGCGTCAGCTCAAGGACGAAAACTCCACGCTCAAACGCGCGGACAAAAAGCAAGTAGAAGCGCGCGATGCGATCCCCGCAACGGCCGAGCCGATGCTTCAGGGTATCACCCGGGCTTCGCTGCAGACGCACTCGTTCATCTCTGCCGCTTCCTTCCAGGAAACGACCAAGGTGCTCAACGAAGCAGCCGTCGCTGCCAAGGAAGACTACCTCGAAGGCCTGAAGGAAAACGTCATCGTAGGGCACAAGATCCCGGCCGGAACCGGTCTGCGCGAATACGAAGACCTCATCGTCGGCTCGAAGGACGAATACGAACAGCTGCGCAAAAACATGCAAAACGACGGCGACCAGGAGTAATCTCCCTCGCTTCGATCCTTCTAGAAACGCCCTCCACGCCTCGTGGAGGGCGTTTCTTCTTTCCACCATTTCTTCCCCCCGATGCTCCCCCCCCCCTTAACACCGCGCTAAAATCCCCTTAAAATCCCGCTCATTTTTCCCGAAAACCACCGTTTTTCAGTAACTTTACACGTTGAAAAAACGCAATAATTCCCATCCGCATGGAAGACCCGAAAAATCCCTCCAAAATCGACATCGAACTCACCGATGCCCAGGCTCAAGGCGTCTATTCCAACCTGTCCATCATCAACCACTCCCCGAGCGAATTTGTCGTGGACTACCTCTCGCTGATGCCCGGGATGCCCAAGGCCCGTATCGTCTCCCGGGTCATCCTCACACCGATGCACGCCAAGAAAATGCTCGGAGCCCTGGCAGAGAACGTCCGCCGCTACGAGGCCCTCTTCGGCGAGATCCGCGATACGGATGCCGTTCCCCCCGCCCCGCGCGGAGAGGCCTAAAAATATTGCCCTCTCCATGAACAGATAAGCGCAGAATGTCGTAATTTTGCACCGCTGAAAAGAAAGGAAACGAAATCAATAATCAATCCATAAAAACTTACAAAAAATGAGCTTGATCACAGAAATCCATGCCAGACAAGTCCTCGACTCGCGGGGTAACCCTACCGTCGAAGTGGAAGTGTACACCGAAAGCGGCGCTATGGGCCGTGCCATCGTTCCTTCGGGAGCATCCACCGGTGAATACGAGGCTGTCGAACTTCGCGACGGCGACAAGAGCAAATTCATGGGCAAAGGTGTCTTGAAAGCCGTTGCCAACGTAAACGAAAAGATCGCTCCGGAACTCATCGGCTGCGACGTGTTCGACCAGGTAGGCATCGACAAAGCGATGATCGCTCTGGACGGCACCAAAAACAAAGGCAAATTGGGCGCCAACGCTATCCTCGGCGTATCGCTGGCTGTAGCCAAAGCCGCTGCCGACGAACTCGGCCTGCCGCTGTACCGCTACGTAGGCGGTGTAAACGCCAAGGTATTGCCCGTTCCTATGATGAACATCATCAACGGCGGTGCACACTCCGACGCTCCGATCGCATTCCAGGAATTCATGATCCAGCCGGTAAATGCCGATAGCTTTGCTACCGCCATCCGTATGGGCTGCGAGATCTTCCACAACCTCAAGAAACTGATCCACGACCGCGGCCTGTCCACCGCTGTGGGCGACGAAGGCGGTTTCGCTCCGACGTTCAAAGGCACGGAAGACGCACTCGACACCATCATGGCCGCCATCGAAGCCGCCGGTTACAAACCGGGCAAGGATGTAACGCTGGCCATGGACTGCGCTTCGTCCGAGTTCTACAAAGACGGTGTGTACGACTACACGGTCTATGAAGGCGAGAAGGGTGCAAAACGCACCTCGAAAGAGCAGGCCGAATACCTCGCTTCGCTGGTTGCCAAATACCCCATCATGTCCATCGAGGACGGTATGGACCAGAACGACTGGGAAGGCTGGAAGATGCTTACCGAGAAGATCGGCGACCGCTGCCAGCTGGTAGGTGACGACTTGTTCGTAACCAACGTAGAACGTCTGGAGAAAGGTATCAAGGCCGGTGTGGGCAACGCCCTGCTGGTGAAAGTAAACCAGATCGGTTCGCTGACCGAAACGATCGACGCCGTAGAAATGGCACACCGCGCCGGTTACACCACCGTGATGTCGCACCGCTCCGGCGAATCGGAGGATGCTACCATCGCCGACCTGGCCGTAGCCCTGAACTGCGGACAGATCAAGACCGGATCGGCTTCGCGTTCGGACCGTATGGCCAAGTACAACCAGTTGCTGCGCATCGAGGAACAACTCGGCGATGCTGCACAGTACCCCTGCTTCAAGGCTTTCAAGGTGGACTTCCAGTACAAGGCCCCTGCAGCCAAGAAAGCTCCTGCTAAAAAAGCTGCCAAGAAGTAAGTCTTTCCGGCTTCTTTCATACTCAACGCCCGGCGCATCTGCGCCGGGCGTTTTTTATACCCGATATTCCCTCCAGCAAAAACGTCCCAAGCGAACAAGCGGAGCGCCCTAAAAGGGCGCTCCGCTTGTTCGCTTGGGACGTTTGGGGAGAAAAAAAACGGAAAACTCCTTACCCCTTGACCACCGCTTCAGCCTTGGCCAAGGCTTCTACCAATCCCTCGGGATTCTTCCCACCGGCCGTCGCATACGTAGGCTGACCACCGCCGCCACCGCCGATGCACCGGGCCAGATCGCGCACCAGATTGCCGGCATGCCAGCCGTGTTCGCGAACCAGATCCTCGGAGATCAAGACGGAGATTCCCGCCTTGGCATTGTTTTCCTTGTTGCCGATCACCACGAAAGCATGATCGACCTCGTTGCCCAATTCGAAGATCAAACTCTTGACAAACACCGGATCGAGTTCCACCACGCCCGAGATAAAATTGCAATCCCCCACGGGCTGCATCGAGCGCTTGAGTTCGTCCTTGAGCCGGGCCACCTTCTGACGCAGGAAGCCTTCCACTTCCTTGCGCAGGGCTGCATTCTCGGCCACCATCGTCACAGCCGCTTTTTCCAGGTCGTGATTGCCCTTGAAGATATCGCGCAGGACGGCCAGTTCATGCTCGCGCTGGCGGTAATACTTGATCGCCTCGTCGCCCGTAATGGCCTCGATACGGCGGATTCCCGCAGCAATCGCCCCCTCGGAAAGGATCTTGAACAAGCGAATCCGCAGCGTATTGTCCACGTGCGTACCTCCGCACAACTCGTAACTGTCTCCGAAACGGACGGTCCGCACCCGGTCGCCGTACTTCTCGCTGAACAGAGCCGTAACCCCTTCGGCGAGCGCCTGGCGGTAATCCTTCTCGCGGTCCTCCTGCAAAGCGTACCCCGCTTTGATGTCCCGGTTCACCAGTTCCTCCACCTGCCGCAACTGCTCGTCGGTCATCTTGGAGAAATGCGAAAAGTCAAAACGGAGCCCCTCGGGACCGACCGCCGAACCTTTCTGCTCGACATGGATACCCAATACCGTACGCAGTGCCTTGTGCAGCAAATGCATGGCCGAATGGTTGCACGCAGTAGCCATCCGGCGTTCCCCGTTGACCACCGCCCGGAACGTAGCGTTGAGGTTGACTCCTTCGGGCAATTTTTTGACGATATGGATCGGAACGTTGTTTTCCTTGATCGTTGTCAGGATCTCGGTACGGTGTCCGTTCTCGTCCTCGAGATAACCGGTATCGCCCACCTGACCACCGCTCTCGGCATAGAAAGGCGTCACGGGAAATACCAGTTGGTAAAATGCCCCCTTCTTGTTTTCCACCCGGCGGTATTTTGCGATCCGCACGTCGCATTCCAGCGTATCGTACCCCACAAACACGCAACCCGTCTCGTCCGAGAGAATCTCCCAGTCGTCCACCCGGGTAGCGGCCGCCCGGCGCGCGCGTTCCTTTTGCGCCTGCATCTGCTGCTCAAACCCTTCGACATCCACCGAGAAACCGGCCTCGCGCGCCAGCAATTCGGTCAGGTCCAACGGAAATCCGTACGTATCGTACAATTCGAACACCTTCTCGCCTGCGATGACCTTCCCTTGCGTATCGGCCACGATCTGGTTGAGCCGTGCCAATCCTTTTTCCAAAGTCGAAAGGAAGGAGAGTTCCTCCTCGCGCACCACGCTTTCGATCAGTTTGCGTCCGGCGCGCAATTCAGGGAACGAATCGCCCATCTCGCGATCCATCACCTCGACCAGCCGGTACATGAACGGTTCGCGCAGGTCGAGGAACGAATACCCGTAGCGCACCGCCCGGCGCAGGATGCGGCGGATCACATAACCCGCCCCCGCATTGGACGGCAACTGGCCGTCGGCAATGGCAAAAGCCACCGCCCGGATATGGTCAGCCACCACCCGGATGGCCACGTCGGTCTGCGGATCCTCTCCGTAGCGTTTTCCGGACATATCCTCCAAGGCATGGATGTAAGGCATGAAAATATCCGTGTCGTAGTTGGAAGCCTTGCCTTCCAATGTGCGGCAAAGCCGCTCGAAGCCCATGCCGGTATCCACGCATCGCGCCGGCAGCGGCTCCAGCGAACCGTCGGCGCGGCGGTTGTACTGCATGAAGACCAGATTCCAGATTTCGATCACCTGGGGATTGTCCCCGTTGACCAGATCGCATCCCGGCACCGCCGCACGCTCGGCGGCAGGGCGCAGATCGACATGTATCTCCGAGGAAGGACCGCAGGGACCCTGATCGCCCATCTCCCAGAAATTGTCGTGTTTGTTGCCCATCACGATGCGGGACTCGGGCACGTATTTCTTCCAGATCTCATACGCTTCGAGGTCCTTCTCCAAGCCTTCGGTCGCATCCCCCTCGAACACGGTTACATAGAGGATCTCCGGATCGATGCCGTACACCTGGGTGAGGAGTTCCCACGCCCAGGCAATGGCTTCCTCCTTGAAATAGTCGCCGAAGGACCAGTTGCCCAGCATTTCGAACATCGTGTGGTGGTACGTATCCACGCCCACTTCCTCCAGGTCGTTGTGCTTTCCGGATACGCGCAGACACTTCTGCGTGTCGGCCACGCGGGGGAAACGCGCAGGTGCGAGCCCGAGAAAGATATCCTTGAACTGGTTCATCCCGGCATTGGTAAACATGAGCGTCGGGTCGTCCTTGAGCACGATCGGCGCGGAGGTCTCGATATGGTGTCCTTTCGAGGCGAAAAAATCGAGGAAACGCTTCCTGACTTCTTGCGATTTCATCTTCATTTTCTGCTAATTCTTACTGAATCTTATCGGATGTCAAAAGTACTAAAATTTTGCTAAATGCACCCTGCCGAATCCGCTCCGGAATCAAAGGCCGTTTTTTTTCTTACCTTTGCCGATGGATCTTTTCCCTCGGACCGGAACGTCCGCTCCGAATCCGCGCAGGAACAGCGTATGGCCAAGAACATAAAATATTATTTCGATCATGCCAGCCTTTCGTACAAGAAAGTCCGCATCAGTTTTCTGACGCGGCTGCGCAACGTATTGCTGTGGTTCATCACCACCGGGTCGGTGTGGATCGTGATCTATTTTATCGTTACCCGCTTTATCCCTACCCCCAAGGAACTTACCCTGCAGCGCGAACTGGACAACATGACGCTCAACTACGAGATGCTGCAGAAACAGATGGATGAAAACGAGCAGCGCCTCGCCGAGATCGAAAACCGCGACGACAACCTCTACCGCGTCATCTTCGAGACGGACCCCTACCCCTCGGATCGCCGCAGCGGCACCATCAGCGGGCAGGAATACTTTGAAAAGATGCGGGGCGAACGCTACTCGGACATGATCGCCTCGGCTACCGAACGGATCGAAAAACTGACCAAGCGCATCTACGCCGAAAGCCAATCGCTGGACGAAGTAGCCGACCTGGCGCTGCGCAAGAAAGACATGATCAGTTCCATCCCCGCCGTACCCCCGGTAACCATCGACATCGTGCGACGCACCCTGGTATCCGGCTACGGACTGCGCCTGCACCCCATCAGCAAGGTATGGCGCATGCACACCGGCATGGACTTTGCCGCCAAGATCGGCACGCCCATCTATGCCACGGGCGACGGCGTGGTAACCTTTGCCGGGAGCGATGCCTCGGGCTACGGCATCCACGTGATCATCGACCACGGCTACGGCTACCAGACCCTCTACGGCCACATGTCCAAACTGCACACCCAAAAGGGCAGACGGGTCAAACGCGGAGAGATCATCGGCGAGATAGGCAACACCGGACAGTCCACCGGCCCGCACCTGCACTACGAAGTGATCTACCGCGGACAGAAGGTCAACCCCATCAACTATTACTACAAGGACATCACGCCCGAAGAATACAACGCGCTGCTCGAGATGGCCTCCCAGCATACCTCGCCGTTCGACTAACCTTACGTCCTGCCCAACTATGAAAAAAACCGAGAAAAAACTGCCCGAAGGCAAATATTACTACTCGATCGGCGAAGTGGCCGACTACTTCGAAGTAACCCCCGCCACCCTGCGCCACTGGGAAACGATGTTCGAGACCATCTCCCCGCGCAAGAACAAGAAAGGCGACCGGATGTACAACGCCCAGGACGTGGAAGCCATCCGACTGGTGCACTTCCTGGTCAAGGAAAGCGGCTATACCCTTTCCGGAGCCGTCGAACACATCCGCACCAACAAAAAAGCCCTCACCCGGCGCATGGAGGCGCTGCGCATCCTGCGGGGCGTACGCTCGGAGTTGGAAAAACTCAAGAACAGCCTCTGAAAAACATCCGCCCGCTGGCGCAAAACCCGTATCTTTGCCCGGTGGGAAAGCCACACCAAGCCATGCCGCAAGGATTTCACGAACGATTCGACACCCCCGAGGAACGGGAATACGAAAAAGCCCTCCGTCCGCTCACTTTCGACGATTTCGCCGGACAAGCCCAAGTATTGTCCAACCTCGAAGTCTTCGTCCGCGCCGCCAACCAGCGCACCGAAGCACTGGACCATGTCCTGCTGCACGGCCCACCCGGACTGGGCAAGACCACTCTGGCGGGGATCATCGCCTCGGAACTGGGCGTAAACCTACGCACCACCTCCGGCCCGGTGATCGACAAACCGGGCGATCTGGCAGGCCTGCTCACCGGACTGGAAGACCGCGACGTACTGTTCATCGACGAAATCCACCGCCTGAGTCCCGTCGTAGAGGAATACCTCTACTCCGCCATGGAGGACTACCGGCTGGACATCATGCTGGAAAGCGGCCCGAACGCCCGCAGCGTACAGATCACCCTGGCTCCCTTCACCCTGATCGGAGCCACCACGCGCGCCGGACTGCTCACCGCCCCCATGCGCGCCCGTTTCGGTATCAACTGCCGCCTGGAATACTACGACAGCGAAACGCTCGCAGCCATCGTCGAACGCTCGGCCCGCATCATGCACATCCCCATCACCGAGGAAGCGACCTTGGAAATCTCCCGCCGTTCGCGCGGCACCCCCCGCATAGCCAATGCCCTGCTGCGCCGCATCCGCGACTTTGCCCAGATAAAGGGCACGGGGACCATCGACCGGAACATTGCCCTGATCGGCCTCAAAGCCCTCTCGGTAGATGAATACGGTCTGGATGAAATGGACAACCGGATGCTCTCGGCTCTGATCGACAAATTCGGCGGCGGTCCGGTAGGCATCACCACGCTGGCTACCGCCGTAGGGGAAAACGCCGGCACGCTGGAGGAAGTGTACGAACCGTTCCTGATCCAGGAAGGCTTCGTAGTGCGCACCCCGCGCGGACGCCAAGCCACCGAGAAAGCCTACAAACACCTGGGACGCGCGTACTCCGGACGCGAAAAGGACCTCTTCGACCTCTGACCGCCATGAGTCCCTCACCCGAAGAACTCCGCCGACAGATACAAAGCCTTGCCCTCGGGCAGGGCTTTTGCGCCTGCGGGATCTCCCCGGCCGAACCGCTGCCCGAGGATGCCCGCGCGATAGCCCGCTGGGTGGAACAGGGGCGCAACGCCTCCCTGGAATACATGGCCCGCAACGCCGACAAACGCGAAGACATCCGGCGGATGGTTCCCGGAGCAAGGAGTATCATCTGCCTGGCGCACAGTTACCTCACCGACACCTCCGAAACCGTTTCCCGGCAGACGGGGGTTGCCAAATACGCCTTGGGGGAGGATTACCATACGGTGCTCAAGGACAAGATGCACCGCCTGTGCGCAGAACTGAAAAAAAACGCCGGCGAGTTTTCCTACCGGGTGTTCACCGATTCGGCTCCGGTGGCCGAACGCCGTCTGGCCCAACGCGCCGGACTGGGCTGGATCGGGAAAAGCACCCAGCTCATCCTGCCGGGCGTGGGTTCGTACGTGTTCCTGTCGGAGATCGTTACCGACCTAGCGCTTCCGCCCGACGAGCCGTTCCCCGGTTCGCGCTGCGGGGCCTGCCGGCGCTGTCAGATGGCCTGCCCTACCGGAGCTATCGACGGGCAAGGGACCATCGACGCACGGAAATGCCTCTCGTACGCCACCATCGAGAGCCGGGACGACCTTCCGGAGGACTTGGCCGAAAAACTCGGCGGACGGGTCTTCGGCTGCGATGCTTGTCTGGATGCCTGCCCTTGGAACCGGCACGCGAAACGCACGGGAGAACCTCGCCTGCAACCTCTAAACGCGCTGGCTTCCCTGCAAAAGCCCCAGTGGCTGACCTTGGACGAGGCGACTTTTCTTCAAGTATTTACCGCGTCGCCCTTGCGGAGGGCGGGATGGGAAAAGATCCGCCGAACGGCCGAAAAAGCGCTGAAAAAATAATTTGGCCGATCCGCTATTTTGATGTACATTTGCCCCGCCGGAAAAGCCCTATGGTGTAATGGTAGCACATGTGATTTTGGTTCATCCGGTCTTGGTTCGAATCCAGGTAGGGCTACGGACGACGCTGCAACCTTTCGGTTGCAGCGTTTTGTTTTTCAGAACACCTCCTCGCTCATCCGGCGGTGGCGGGCAAGCAAAAGGGCATGGACCAATGGCCCACGCCCTTTTGCTTGCCCGCCACCGCCGAGGATTGCCCCGCCGGAAACAGGGAGTTATTTCCCCGACTTCTTCTCCAAAGCCTTCCGGACAAAATCCCGGATAAACGCCGCGGTACCCTCCTCGCCGAGCAACGACGAATCGATGCACAACTGGTACGAATCGGTATGTCCCCAACGCTTGTTGGTGAAGTAATTGTAGTACTCCTTGCGCACCTTGTCCATCTTTTTGGCTTTCTCCTGAGCCTCGAACAGGGAAATACCCTCACGCTGCGACACCCGCTGGGCACGTTGTTCCATCGGAGCGGTGATAAACACCGAAAACACGTTTTCCTGCTCCCGCAGGACATAGTCGGCGCAGCGGCCTACGATGATGCAGGACGTCCGGGAAGCGACCTCACGGATGGCCTCGGACTGGTATTTGAAGATATTCTCACTCGAAAGCGAATTGCTGTACATAAAGATCCCTCCAGCGGCAAAAAGCCCCGAGGACAGGGTATGCGAAAACGATCCGGGAGCCTTCTCGTCGGAACGGGCAAAATACTCCTGGCTGATGCCGCTGTTTTTGGCCGCTTCGTCCAGGAGTTTCTTGTCGTAATATTCGATACCGAGCATCTCGGAGAGGGCTTTTCCTATGTTGTGTCCGCCCGAACCGTACTCACGCCCCAGGCAGATGACGAATTTTTGATCCTTGGTTTCCATCAAAGTACCGGTTTTATATTCGCTTTTTTGTCTTCTTCACGGAACTGCCGTATCTGACGGCGCAACAAATACACGGCCAACAAAGTAGAGGCCAGATCGGCTACCGGCATACTCAACCACACCCCGTCTGTTCCCAAGAAATGCGGCAAGATAGCCAATAGCGGCACCAGGAACAACATCTGCCGGGTCAAGGAAAGGAGGATCGCCTTGTTCACCTTGCCAATGGACTGGAAGAAAGCCGCCGTCACCATCTGCAAGCCCACAATCGGGAAAACGAGCAACGCAATGTGCATCCCGCGCACAGCCAGATCGGTCAATACCGCATCGGTCGTAAACATAGCCGCCAACGCATGGGGAAGCGTCTGCCCCAGAATAAACCCAACGGTCGTTACACTGACGGCGCACAAGACTCCATAACGCACTGCCGAGGCGACCCGGTCCACTTTCTTCGCGCCGAAATTGTACCCGATAATGGGCTGAAGCCCTTGGTTGAGCCCGATGACGATCATCACAAATACCATCAGCACCCGATTGACGATCCCGTACGCTCCGACATAAAAATCTCCGCCGAATTCGGTCTGATTGCCGTACTCCATCAGACTGCGGTTGATGAAAATAACCACCACACTGGCGCAGATATTCATCAGGAAAGGCGAAATACCGATACCCAGCATCCCCTTGACGATACGGCGAGAAAGGGAGAAAGCCTGGCGCTTGAAATGTATGAAATGCGACTTGTCCGAGAAGTGCCAGAGTTCCCAGCACATCACAACAACCTGAGCCGTTACGGTAGCCGTAGCCGAACCGGCAATACCCCATCCGAAGCCGAAGATCAGCAGCGGATTGAGTACGCAGTTGATCGCAATGGCCAGCAGGATCGCCGTCATAGCCCGTCCCGGATACCCCGAGGCGCGCAACATATCGTTCAAACTCAAATAAATGTGGGTAACCACCGTACCGGAAAGGATAATCCTCATGAACTCCCGTGCATACGGGATCGTGTGTTCGCTCGCGCCGAAGAAGTAAAGGATCTCATCGAGGAAAATATTCCCGAGCACTGTCAAGGTAAGCCCGATGATGATATTGAGCACCACGAGGTTCCCCAGGATATATTCGGCGCTTGCCTTGTCCCCCTGCCCGAGCTTTACGGACATCAAGGTGGCCGCTCCCACGCTGACCAAAGTACCCAACGCCGCAATTACATTCATGATGGGCATCGTAATGGCCAACCCCGAGATGGCCATCGCTCCCACGCCATGCCCGATGAAGATGCTGTCGATCATGTTGTACAATGAAGAAGACAACATCGCAATAATCGAGGGGATGGCGTACTTCAATAACAACCGGGGGATTTTCTCCGCCCCCAGAGCCTGTGTTTTTTCTTTATCGATCATATTCCCATTTCATTATTCCCTGCAAATTTCCGAATAAAACCGCAGAAGAGAGAAAACCTCTTGCACTTTTTTCCTGAAAACCGCCTCTTACCCCACTGCAGCCCCCTTGCAAAAAAAATTAAAAATATATTAATACACCTGGATAAGTAATTGAAATTTACCCTATCTTTGTTTTTGTAGGATAGTAGTATCCTACCCTCAAATTGAAACAACATTTCAACCCAGATTAATCATGAAAAATCTATTCAAAATTGTTGCTTTTGCAGTTGTTTTGGCCATGCCGTTTGCTGCACAAGCACAAAATGAGCCCCAAACCAAAAAGGGTCCTTATGTCACCAACGGATTTTGGGACAATTGGTTTATGTCAGTGGGAGCCGGTGTACAAGGCTACTTCGGCGAATTCCACACCAAAGGCGACACCTATATCACCCCGGCATTCGACCTGTCGGTAGGGAAATGGGTAACTCCCGTATGGGGAGCCCGGATGCAAGTAGCCGGCCTAACGGCAAAATCAGCCACGATCAATGGCAACAATCCTTTCGTGGACGGCCGTTATGATAACACCTACTACAACCTCAAGATGAAATACATGCACTACCACGTAGATGCATTGTTCAACTTGTCTGCCGCATTCTGGGGCTACAAGCCGGATCGCGTGTACGAACTGATACCTTTCGTCGGATTCGGAGGCATCTCCACGTATAGCGGTCCTTCGAGCCACGAATTGGCATTCGACGCCGGTATCTTGAACAAATTCCGGATCTCGGAGCACTTCGACATCAACCTCGAACTTCGCGGAGCTTTGTTTAACCAGCGCTTCGACGCACAGTGGGGCGGCAACCGCGGAGAGGGGATCGGCTCGATTACGGCCGGTATTACCTACCGCTTCGGAAAGAAACCGTTCAAGAGAGCTTCCGAGCTGATGACGGATCTCACTCCGTTCAACAACCGGATCAGCGATCTCGAAGATGAATTGGCCGCCAGCAAAGCCAAGCAGGCTGCTTTGGAAAAAGCCTTGAAGGAAGCTGAAAGCCGTCCGGCTGTTAAGGAAGAAATCATTGAAACCCCGTATGCAGGTACCGCCGTGTTCTTCGTGATCGGTCGCACCGACATCAGCGCCGAAGGGAAAATCGTTCTGGATGAAATGGCCGAAACGATCAAGGCCAGCAACGGAGGCAAATTCGTCGTTACAGGATATGCTGACAAGGAAACCGGCAGCGCAGCCCGCAACATGCAGCTCAGCCAGCAGCGCGCACAGAACGTTCACGACTACCTGGTGTCGAAAGGCGTAAATCCGGATCAGCTCGACGTGATTGCCATGGGCAGCAAGGAGAATCCTTACTCCAAGCCTTACCTGAATCGCGTAGTGATTGTAAAGAAGTAATCGAACCCTCCTGTTCGACTCAAGTCGTCCTGCCTTTTGGCAGGACGACTTTTTTTCTTCCATCCTACCCCGCCGCTCCCAGCAAGACCTTATTATAATCTACTGAAAGATTTCCTACCCCCCGTCCACGGCTGCCCCACAGGAAAACGTCCGTTCCTCAAATACACCGAAACCCCGGAAAACAAGCCGTGGAGCATTTCCTTCTTATCAAAATCAAATGCTGTCCCCTCAACAAGCAGAAAAGCGGCCCCAATGTCCGTCCAAAAATGCATTTTAAGTATTTTTTTACATTCCATTTCCCCACGCATGGAATTAATGTATTATATTTGCTGCGGTAAAAATTCTGCCTCATAGATATCGAATACCATTTAGCAAATAGTTTTCAAAGACCAATAAACAACTAAAAATCTGTTATTTATCATGAATGCAAACGCTAAAAAAACGAAAAAGTCTTATTCTGGCGTAGGAACCGCTCCCGTGGTTATCGTGGTGTGCCTGATCATCGCCATCTGCATCTTCAAATTTGTGCTGGGTAACCCGGACAACTTCATGAACGGCGACCCGAATGGTCACCCCCTGCCCGGAAACATGCTGGGTACCATTTACAAAGGTGGTGTTGTGGTACCTATGATTCAGACCCTGTTGCTCACGGTTATTGCATTGAGCGTAGAGCGGTGGTTCGCTTTGGGCAAGGCCAAAGGTAAAGGCAACATCACCCGTTTCGTTGTCAACATCAAAGAAGCTCTTTCGGAGAACAACATCGCTAAAGCTCGCGAACTGTGCAACAAGCAGAAAGGTTCGGTAGCCAATGTGGTATATGCTGCTCTGGAGAAATACGAAGAGATGGAAAAAGACAACGAACTGACCAAAGAGCAGAAAGTTCTCTCGATCCAGAAAGCCCTGGAAGAAGCTACCGCACTGGAACTCCCCACGCTGGAACAGAACCTGCCGGTTGTTGCAACCCTGACCACGCTGGGTACCCTGATGGGACTTCTGGGAACGGTTATCGGTATGATCAAGTCGTTCGCCGCTCTGGCCAACGCAGGTTCGCCTGACTCCGTAGCCCTGTCCGCCGGTATTTCCGAGGCCCTTGTGAACACGGCATTCGGTATCGCTACCGCCGTTCTGGCTCTTATCTCTTACAACTATTTCACCAGCAAAATCGACACGATCTCTTACTGCATCGACGAAGTAGGCTTCTCTCTTGTTCAGTCTTACGCCGCTAACCACAAGTAATCAACCGACACGGACTAAGTAAAGAATAAGAATTATGCCTAAAGTTAAAGTAAAAAGAAAGAGTACTGCCATCGACATGACCCCGATGAGTGATGTCATGGTGCTCTTGCTTACTTTCTTTATGCTTACCACCACGTTTATCCAGAAGGAGCCGGTACAGGTTGTCACCCCGGCCTCCGTATCGGATATCAAGATTCCTGAAACCAATGTCCTTCAGATTCTGGTGGACAAGAGTGGAAAGGTATTCCTGAGCCTGGATAAACAGGAAGACCGCATGGCGGTATTGCAAAAAGTAGGCGAGGCGTACGGCGTAACATTCACGGACGAGCAGATTCAGAAATTCAAACTGATCAACTCGTTCGGGGTGCCCATCGAACAGATGCCGGCATTCCTCAACTTGTCGACGGAAGAACAGGACGCTACCCTGCGTAACTATGGCGTGCCTATTGACAGCACGGACAACCAGTTCAAAGTCTGGGTGCAGGAAGCGCGCAAACAAAACGGAAAGGGTCTTATCATCGCCATCAAAGCCGATGCAACGACTCCTTACCCGATCATTCGCCAGGTGATGAGTTCCCTGCAGGAACTGCGTGAGAACCGTTACAACCTGATAACTTCGCTCAAGACCATTAAAACCGATGAGCTTGAGTAAGCTCCTTAAACGAAATTGACATATGGCTGAAGTAGAACAGAAAGACAGAGGGAAAGGCAAGAAGCCAGGCACCAAAAAGGTGAGCACCCGCATCGACTTTACGCCGATGGTGGACATGATCATGCTTCTGATCACCTTCTTCATGCTTGCTACGTCGATGAACAAACCTCAGACGATGGAGATAAGCATGCCCACGAAAGACAAAGTCAGTGAGGAGGAGCAGACCAAGATTCAGGAATCCCGCGCCATCACGGTGCTTCTCGGCAAAGACGACAAGGTGTACTACTACACCGGGATGCCCAACTACGAGGACTACACCTCTCTCAAACGCACCAACTATGGTCCCGACGGATTGAGAGCGCTTCTGATGCAACGCAACCAAAAGGTCGTTGCGGAGATGAACGAACTCAAGAAACAGAAGTTGGATAACAAAATATCCGACGAGGATTTCAAGAAACGCTCCACCGAGATCAAAGACGACAAGTCTTCGCCCATCGTGGTTATCAAAGCGACGGACGATGCTACCTACAAGAACCTTATCGACGCTTTGGACGAAATGGCGATCTGCAGTATCGGTAAATATGCTATCGACGACATTGCCGAAGGGGACAAATGGCTGATCGAGAACCTCGAATCGGGCGGTGACCTGGGTGCACAGTCGGATTTGGCCGGGACTTCCAACAACAATTAAAAAAAGGAGAAGAAATGGCTAAGATAGACTTATTATCCAGAGAGTGGTCTGACCTTATCTTCAAAGGGAAGAACAAAAACTACGGAGCTTACGAGCTGCGTATCAAATCGCCCAAACGGCACATCATTGCACTGATCACAGTCATTGTACTGGTAGCTGTAGCAGTATCCTTCAAAGCTGTGGCTTCGTACATCGTATCGCGTCAGGACAAAGTGGTCATCACCGAGGTTACTCAGTTGACCCAGCTCCCGCCGGCCGAGGTAAAGAACAACGATGAGATCAAGAAAGTGGAGGCTCCGCCGCCACCGCCTCTGAAGAGCTCCATCAAGTTCACCGCGCCGAAGATCGAAAAGGACGAGAACGTCCGTGAAGAGGACGAAATCAAGTCCCAGGAAGAGATCATCGAAGCAAAGGTGGCTGTGTCCATCGCAGACGTCAAGGGTAACGACGAAGAAAACGGTCAGGATATCGCCGAACTTCGTGAAATTACCCAAGAAGTCGAGGAAGAAGAGCCTTACACCGCTGTTGAGGAAATGCCTCAATTCCCCGGTGGAGATAAAGCGATGTACGACTGGTTGTACGAACACTTGGAATACCCCTATTCCGCACAGGAACGCGGTATCTCCGGAAACGTATGGCTTCGCTTCGTAGTATCGAAAGAAGGTAAAGTAGAACGGGTAGAAGTCGCTCGAGGCATCGACCCGGCCTGCGATAAGGAAGCTCAGCGCGTGGTAGCTTCGATGCCCGACTGGATTCCTGGCCGTCAGAACGGACGTAATGTCCCGGTATACTACACGATCCGCGTCGTATTCCAGTTGAAGAAGTAATTCTTCGCTCGCACTTGTCGCGAGAAACAAGAAACTTGCCCGTTGTCTTCAGCAGAGAGCTGCGGGCAAGTTTTTTTTCTCTTATGTTATTTGTTTTTCGGCGAAAAAGATGAAAAAGAATCCTATCACCTACGCATTTGCCATCTTGATGGTCATCTTCTATATGGCCTTGGCTGGAATGTTGATTTTTTCACCGATCTTTGACATGACCTTTTCTTTGACGATGCGCATAATAGCCGGTATCGTTTTTTTCCTCTATGCCCTGTTGCGCGCATACAGGATCTTGAAAAAATAACCGAAACTTATTACCTTTACGCAATGAAAAACTTTATCCAACACTCTAAAAAAACAAGCCTTGCGCTTTGTACCCTGCTCGCCGCAATGGGATTTGTCGCGTGCAAAAGTCAGGATAAAGTGCAGGGGCCTACCGACACGACCAGTTCGGGCGTCATAGCGATCGCGGCAGACGAGAGTTTCGCTCCGGTCTTGGACCAGGAAATCGCCGTATTTGAAAACGACTATAACCAGGCCTCCATCATCCCCATCTACAAAAGCGAAGTAGATGCCATCAACCTCCTGCTTCAGGACAGCGTATATCTGGCCATCACCACCCGGACCCTTTCGGAAGGGGAAAATGCAGCCTTGGAACAGAAGAAACTCTTTGCCAAACCCGTACTGTTGGCCACCGATGCCGTAGCCGTGATCATCAATCGGGAAAACCCCGATTCGCTGCTTTCCGTAAGCCAACTCAAAAAGATACTCTCCGGAGAGATCACCTCCTGGAAACAACTCAACCCCAAATCCAAATTGGGGGACATCACTTTTGTCTTTGACAATCCCAATTCCGGAATGCTGCGTTATCTGCGCGATTCCCTGATGCGTGACACCCCGCTTTCGGACAAACTCTTTGCCCAAAAGACCAATCAGGAGGTCATCGATTATGTCGAACAAACTCCCGGTGCCATGGGGGTTGTGGGAGCCAGTTGGGTATTGGACATGGCCGATACGACGCTCCTGTCCTTCATCCCGCAGATCCGCGTGATGGCACTCACCGATCAGGCTGTACCGGACAAATACAATACCTTCCAACCCTACCAAGCCTATATGGCTACCGGAGAATATCCGCTTTCACGCAACGTGTATGCCATTCTCTCCGAACCCCGCAATGGCCTGGCCACCGGATTCACCCGCTTTTTGGCGGGATACAAGGCACAACGCGTCATCCTGCGCGCCGGACTCGTACCGGCTACGCAATCCTTGCGCATTGTCAATGTACGTGAAGAACTATAAGCGAAAATCAATATCATCATTTTATCCAGTACTATGAAAAGAAGTTTTAAATTTCTGTTTTCTGCCGCTCTCTTGGCAGGGTCTGCACTGAGTGCATGGAGTGCGGACAATCAAAAAGCGATCGAATATTTTCAGTCCGGTTTTCCGGAGTATGCAAAAGCCATTCTGCTGAACAACCTGCAGGATCCTTCGACCAACAAAGAAGAGGCTTATTTCAATCTGGGAGAGATCTACTTCGCCCTCAATATGCCGGATTCCGCAGCCTATTACTACCAAAAAGGATTGGAAGCAAATCCCAATTCCGTAGCCAACAAAGTCGGAGCCGCGAAACTGAAGATCCAGTCCGATCCGAAAGCCGCAGAAGAAGTTTTCAAGGAAATCGTCAGCGGAAAAAACAAAAAGAACCCCGAATACTACACCCGTATCGGACAAGCCTACTTGGACAATGGCAACCTGGAGGAAGCTCTCCGCTATGCGGAAAAAGCCAAACAAGCCGACATGAAATATGCCGATGCCTACTTGCTGCACGGTGATATTTATGCCGCAGAAAAGAACGCCGGAAAAGCTGCCGAACAGTACGAACAAGCCATTTATTTCGACCAGGCACACCGTCAAGGTTACATCAAATATGCCCGTCTCTTTGCATCTGTCAATGCAGATCGCGCCATTGAAATGCTGAACAAACTGCTTGCACTCGACGCACAGTCGGCGATCGCTTATCGTGAATTGGCTGAAGTTTATTACGCCAACAACCAGTTTGCCAAAGCAGCACAGGCATACGAGCAATTCGTTTCCCTGGACAATTTCTACGCCGAATCCGAGATGGCAAGATACGCTACCATCCTGTTCTACAACAAGGATTTCAAGAAATCCGCAGAAATCGCCCTTGAAGTGCTCAAGAAAAACCCGAACAACTTCGTCATGCAACGCCTGCTGATGTACGATGCGGTTGAACTGAAAGATTACAACATAGCCATCGACTATGCCAACAATTTCATGAATCAGGCCGATACCTCGAAATACATCTACTTGGACTACCGTTACTATGGCACCCTCTTGTCCAAGGTTGGAGAAAAAGAAAAGGCTTACAAACAGCTTGAAAAAGCATTGCAGATCGATCCGTCGAAAGTTGAACTCTACAAGGAACTGGGAAACATGTACGAGGCCGATGGCGACTATGAGAATGCCATCCGTCAGCACACCAATTTCATCGAGAACGGAGCCGAACAAGTAACCCTGGCCGACTACTATTCCCTGGGACGTCTGAACTATTTCGCAGCCAGCGACACCCTTCCTCAACACGTTGCCAACCGCGACAAATATCTTGCCGGAGCAGACAGCGCATTTGCCAAAGTAGCGGAACAGGCTCCCGACAATTACTTGGGCTACTTCTGGCAGGCACGCACCAATTCCTTGAAAGACCCCAACAGCGATCTGGGTCTTGCCAAACCGTACTACGAAAAAGTTGCCGAAATCCTCGAAGCAAAAGGCACCAATAAAAACCAGCTCATCGAGGCCTACAGCTACCTGGGATATTACCTCTACATCAAAGGACAATTGGCAGAATCCATTCCCTACTGGGAAAAAATCCTTGCCCTGGAACCTGACCACGCCGTAGCAAAACAGGCTCTTGAAGGCATCAAAGCTGAGATGGAAGCCGCTGGCAATTAACCGTCTCTATCATCCACTCATAGTACAAAACGGTCTCCGCAAAAGCGGAGACCGTTTTTTGATTTAGCCAACTCCGACACTACCCTACGAACCCGGCACATTCGCGCATACCCTCAGGAAGCCCCCTCCCCTACCTTCGCCGTTTGCCCAAGCCTTCAAAAAAGCCAAAATAGAGGCTCGCAGAGAAAAAGATTCCTGCAAGAACACCTTTGGGAGGCACAGGAAAACGCACAAGCCTACAGCACGCTAAAACCCGTCTGTGCCCTTCCCTATTGATCGGCCAAATGAGGGATCTCCGGCTGAGCTTCGTACAGGCACAACGAAAACGTGGCTACCATCTTCCTATCCCGGAAAGTCTTCTCCACGCTGATTGCATCGGCTAAACTCACATTATATTCCAACGCCTTTTCCCCTACCGACACGCGCAAAACATGCTCCCCAGGGAGGTAAAAAAGGGCCGTAAATGCTCCGATCCGGTCGATAAAGTCCTCGGCCCCCTCTGCAGCCAAAAAACAATTCAAGACGATGGTACGCCCCTCGAAATACATCTGCGAACGGTCGGCCACACTTCCGTGTTCATCCGACCACTGCACCTCCAATCCGCTCTTAGGCTTCAGTCCACCGATTAAACCTTGCGAAGACGACACCCGCACGCCGTAATCCTTAAAATCCTTCCCGTCCCACGTATAAATCACTTCCACAGCCTTACATCTTTTAGGTTACCTTACAAATATAATCAAAAAAGAAATAATAACCAAACAAAAAAAGTCTCCCCGGAACTTCCCGGGGAGACTCTGTACGGAATACGAATCCGTATTACAACGGGTTCTGATCCTCTTCGGTGATTTCAGGATTCAACTCGATCTCACCACTGCGCGGGATACGGAAAGTGAAGTCCTTACCGGCTTCCTTCACGATCTGGTTGCGGTGGTTCATCGGAACACCATAGTCAGCGAACGGATTGTCCTTGCGGTTGACCCCCTTGTTGATACGCTTGTTGTCGAAGAACTCCAGACCTTCACCCCACATCTCAACGCGTTTGTTGAGGCGGATTTCCTCGAGCAATTCATCGCCCGTTGCGACAGACTTGGTATAAGCCTGGTCACGCGTAGACATGATATCGTACAAGGTCTGCTGTGCAGCTGCATAATCCGGGTTTTCTCCCGAAGCCTCTGCTTCGGCCTTGATGAAGTATGCCTCGGCCGCCCGCATGTACACCTCGTCCTGATCCCAAGAATCGCAGTCAAACTTCCAGTTCAAGCTGTAGTACAGCGTTCCGCTGTACTGGATACTGCTATACAAAGCACCGCGCCAGTCCGTCTTCGGGATCTGAACCCACAAACGATTGTCCATCAGCTTGGTACCTCCTACGTAAACCGAGCCATAAGCCATCGAACTGGGGATGGCCGGAGCCATGTGCGAAGCAAAGTTCCTGTTCTGAAGCGTCGTATTCTGACTCCACTTGTAGCCCCAGATGGTCTCCACACCATCAATCTGCTGGAAAGCGTTGGTCGTCTCGCCGGCATCATAGTCGGTGTAAGCATCGTCGAAGGTCATCAGACCGAAGGCATCCACTACTTTACCGGCAGCTTCTGCAGCCAATTCGTAGTCGCCAGTGGTCAATGCAGCGCGTGCCTGGATCATGTAAGCCACATAGATGGACACCTCCGTCTTCGAGCTCGGATTTACACCCGAAGAAGTGAACAGTGCGATAGCATCGGAGCAGTCCTGGAAGATACGATTCCATACCTGCTTGGCCGTACCACGACCTTTGCGAGCCTCGTCGGGGATAGTGTACACCGGGACACCGGACTTGGAGCTGCCACCGAACAGGTAAGCATCCTGGAATACCGTGATCAAGTGGTAATAACCCAATGCTCGCAGGGTGAGTGCCTGAGCCTTGATGTTGTCGGAAACAGCTTTCTCGCTCTCGGTCAATTCCTCAGGATCGATGTAGCTGATCACCTGGTTGGCCTTGTAAATAAGCTTGTAAAAACTCCCCCAATATGTGGACGGACGCTCATCGTCCTGACCGCGGTAGTTCGCCATGTTGTAATCGGAAACGAACCATCCGGAGCCGTTACCACCCAACACCATGTCGTTGCCGAGCATGTCCATGCGGATACCCAACACCTTGTAGCTCACACCATCCTCAAGATTTGCATTACCCATCGTATGCATGTAAGCGATGGCGCCGTTGAGCATCGTGGAAGTCAGTTTGTTCTGATCCACCTTCTCGAAGTCCTCCGGAGTAAGGTTACCCGAGGAATTCGTATCCAGCAGATTGGAGCAGGATACACCTGTCAGTGCTACTGCAAACAGCAATATATACTTTTTCATTTTCATTTCTATTTTAGAGGGTTAGAAATTGATATTGGCACCGAAGGAGAACGTACGCATCTGGTTGTACGCGATGTAAACCACACCACCCGTTACACCCATACGAGGATCGAGCCCCTTGCGAGCCGAGGTGAGCCACAGGTTTTCACCGCTGGCAAATACACGCACGGAAGAAAGCCCCATCTTCTTGGTAAGTCCCACAGGCAACGTGTAACCCAAGGTAACATTCTTCAAGCAGAAGTACGATGCATCGACGAGCTCGTATTCAGCACGGTCTCCATAGCTACTACCGGCCAAGGAGAACATCGGGAACTCAGCATCCTTGTTATCCGGCGTCCAGGTATTGTCCAACAGATCGGCGCCCAGGTTACGTGCAGGAACGGAACCCTGCCAGTGGAGGTTGCCCCAATCGGCATCGTAGACCTTACCACCTATCTGGAAAGTCGTGTTGACCGTCAGGTCGAAACCAGCATAGCGGAGCGTCGTATTGAAACCACCCATCAGATCAGGAATAGCACTTCCCTGCAGGTATCTGGTCTGTTCGTCGGGATTGTCCGTTTTCTCACGGCCAATCACATTGCCCTGGTCGTCCACAACATCCATCCAATAAAGTTGCTTACCGGTCTCGGGATCTACACCAGCTCCTTCTCCCCAGTAGAATTGATACTGGTCCTTGCCGATCATCCAAAGATAACTACCTCTGACAAGTCCTTTTCCATCGGCAGCGGTCATCAGATAGTCGGGCAGCGCGAGGATCTTCTGCTTATACGTAGAAGCCGTCAGACCCACCGTCCAGAAAATATCCGGATTCTGGAAGATATCGTAGTTCAATTCGATTTCCAGACCCTGGTTGGCCAGTTTACCGTCATTGACCATCTTGGTGGAAATACCGGTGGACAGCGGCTGATCGGCCTCGAAGAGCAGGTCGCGCGTTACACGACGATATACGTCGATGCTACCGTAGAAACGATTCCAGAAACGGAAGTCCACACCGAGGTCCATATTGAAGTTCGTTTCCCAGGTCAGATCGGGAACACCCCACCATACCTGCGACAGGGTGAACTGACCGTCGGATTCTCCCAGCGACCACAGGTCGGTGTAGGGATAGCTGGTAGCATTTACCGCCTGGTTACCGGTGGTACCGATCGAGAAACGCAGCTTGAGTTCATCCATCCAATCGACATTGTCACGGATAAAGTTTTCCTCGGCAATACGCCAGCTGGCACCTGCCGACCAGAACGTACCCCACTTGTCGTAGCGGAAGGTGGACGTTCCGTCCATACGAGCCGAAGCCGTCAGATAATACTTCTCATTCCAGTTGTAGTTCACGCGAGCAAAGTACGACTCCATGGCCGAAGCTCCGGTATATCCCGAAGGAAGACCACCCGTTTCGATAAAGTTGCTCAGATCGACCAAACCGGGAATGAACATGTTGAGCATGTAAGCATCCGACATATCTACTTTGCTGTAGTAGAACTCGTGACCTACCAAGGCATCCAGGTGATGCTTGCCGTAGTTGTGCGCCCAGTTGATGGTCTGGTTGGCATTGAGGGTCAAGGCCGTCTGGCGAGCCTGGTACAAGGCACCCCCTACCGAAACCGCACCGCCTTCCTCACTGTTCTGGAAGGTCTTGGCATTCTGATAGACCGTCTCTACACTCATGGTAGCGCGTGCCGTAAAGTCCTTGAGGAACTTCGCCTCGGCGTAGGCCGATCCGGCAAAGTTGTCCAATACCGTGCGGTACAAGTCCTTCTCCACATAGGTCAGCGGGTTCCATCCGCCGATCAGCGGGTTGGGGCCTTGGTAGATCGGCGACTCGGATACCGTACCGGCCTGGCGGTTACCCATATCGAGTAAACGGTTACCGTTCTCATCGTACATGTAGCTACCGTCTGCATTACGCGCATAGATAGGATAGATACTCGGGATGACCTTGGCGAAAAGGAACAGGTTCAGCGTATTCATCTCTCCACCCGAATAGTTGGTCGGATTATCCGAGATACGACGGGTGAACGACATGTTACCTCCCACATTCAACCAGTTGTTGACCTGTGCATCGACATTCAAACGCGAAGAAAAACGTTCGAACTTGGAACCTGCCGCATACGAAGGATCGGACAGGTAACCCAGGGACAGATAGTAGCTCGTATTTTCACCGCCACCGGTTACCGAAGCGGTGTATTCCTGACGGAAAGCGCGGTTGCCCAGCAACTCCTTGTACCAGTCTTCCTGGTAGAGCAACTGTGCTCCCTCGACGATCTTGCCGGTAGCCGGATCGATCAGCGTGCTGGCTCCGTCAGGCAACTTGAACGCCGAATAACCCAAACCAATACCAAATTGGCTGCTAATCAAGTTTTCAGCTGCATAAGCTTTAGCAGACTGCCAATCCAATCCAAAATTATTGTAGAAAAATCCGGCATAGGCCGTCCACGTCATCCGGTAGTAGTCGCCCGGATCGGAGATCCAATTGTGATGGCCGACAGCATCTTCGTTCCAACCCATGCGGATATTGAGCGACACGTTAGCCGGCTGGTTTTTCGAACCGCGCTTGGTCGTGATCGAGATGATACCGTTGGCTGCACGCGAACCGTACAGAGAAGTCGAAGCTGCATCCTTGAGTACCGTTACCGTGGCGATATCGGCCGGGTTGAGGGTCGAAAGCGTCGAAGGATACGGCACACCGTCCACCAGGATCAGAGCGCTGTTGCTGGCATTCATCGAGCCGATACCACGGATGCGGATCACGGCATCGGAACCCGGCTGACCCGACGAACTAGTCACCTGGATACCCGGCACCTGACCTTCCAGAGCACGGGTAACGGTCGATACCTGACGATCCTGGATGTCACCGGCCTCCACCGTGGTGATCGAACCGGTCAAATCTTTCTTTCTGGCCGTACCGTAAGCCACCACTACCACATCATCCAACATGGCGGCATCCGGATCCATCGTGATGGTGAGATCTCTCTGATCTCCCAAAACAACCGACACCGGCTGGAAACCGACGAAGGAGAACTCCAGCGTCTGGCCCTTTTCTGCCGAAATGGAGAAATTACCGTCGAAATCCGCAGAAGTACCCCTGCTCGTTCCGGCGATCTTAATGCTCACCCCAGGCATCGTCTGTCCATCTTCCGAGGAGACAACCACACCGGAGTAGGTTCTCACCTGTGCTTGGGTGAAAACAACCGCGAACAACACCAACGCAACCGTTAGTACTTGTCTGATTTTTCCTTTCATTTCTTCTGTTTATTGATTATTATTGTTCGGGCGCAAAATTACTAAAATTTCGTTAAACGGCATCGCAATACTAAAAAAGAGAGCCGCCACAGCGCAAATACAGGCTCTTTCCCGGACAAATTTTAACATCACTTCGTGCTTTTTCAGCAAAAACCCATCCTTTTTTTGCCATCTCATCAATTTCATCAGCCTCTCACACGCTCTTTATTTACGTTTTATCAATTCTCTCCTCCTCGATGTTTTTTAACACGTACAAACATTTTCCTCTCCACCCCATGCCAAAGATCTCCCCAATACATATAAATAAGGTGTATTCCTTCTTTTCCGCACTCCTCCTCTCTATCCTTAAAAAAAAGAGAGGCACACAAAAAAACAGACAAAAATCAAAAAAACACCCAAACCTATTTGCTCGTTTGAAAAATTGTCATACCTTTGCACTCGCTGTTGGACACGAGTATGTGCCGACAACTCGCGGCCCGTTCGTCTAGAGGCTAGGACGTCAGATTTTCATTCTGGTAACAGGGGTTCGATTCCCCTACGGGCTACCAACACCGACCGAGAGGTCAGTTTCATTCCCCGGCCTGTTCGTCTAGGGGTTAGGACGCAAGATTCTCATTCTTGAAACAGGGGTTCGATTCCCCTACGGGCTACCAAGCCTTCCGGAATATAGCCTCGCGGCCTGACCGTTTCGGAAAACGGCGGAACAAAACAGACAAAGTCCCTTTCCGTAGGGGCGAAACGAAAACAGTATTTGTAAACATGGCAAACCACAAATCGTCCATCAAGCGCATCCGTTCCAACGAAAAGAAACGTCTGCGCAATCGTTACTACCACAAAACGACCCGCAATGCGATCAAAAAACTGCGTCTGACCTCGGACAAGGCAGAAGCTACCGCATTGTTCCCCAAGGTGGTTTCGATGATAGACAAGTTGGCCAAAAAGGATGTCATCCACAAGAACAAAGCGGCCAACCTCAAGAGCAAGCTCAGCAAACACGTCGCTTCGCTGGCCTAATCGCTCTGCCTGCTTCGGGATAACGAAGCGGTATTTCTCGATCGACACACATCAACTCCACGGTCCTAAAAGACGTGGAGTTAATTGTTTTTCCCCCTGCCAAATCTTTTCCCCATGGACAAAACCCTCGTCGAAGCCATCCGATACGCCGTCTGCGCCCACCAGGACGTCAACGAAAGTTATGACGGCGCGCCCTACTCGCTGCACCTGGCGATGGCCGCCCACTACGCCGATGTCTTTTCGTATCTGCTGCCTCCCCAGGAGCGCGACGAAACCCTCGCCGCCGTATGGCTCCACGATGTGATCGAAGACTGCCGACGCTCCTACAACGACGTAAAGGCGGTTTTCGGGGAGAAAATCGCCGAACTGGTCTTTGCCGTGACCAATAACCGGGGACGCACGCGCCACGAACGCGCCAACGACGACTATTACCGGGGGATCGTCGCCACGCCGTATGCGACCTTCGTCAAACTATGCGACCGTCTGGCCAACGCCCAATACTCTGCCGCGAGAGGCGATGCGCGGATGGTGGCGGTCTATCGGGCGGAACTCGATGCTTTTCTGGAAAAACTTTCCGCTGCACGGGAAGCAGACTACGCACCCATGCGGGAAGAACTGAAAAAGATTCTGAAATAATCCCGCACCCTTGGAAAAAAGGGTGCGTGCAAGCAAAAGCGGCGGGGCAAAGCCCCCGCCGCTTTTGCTTGCACGCCTTCCTGAAAGGCACCCCCTACTCTTCTCCCGACTTGAAACAAAACGCCCCGGGAATAATATCGACCTTGAACTCATCGATCAGTTCTCCCTGCGGCGTATAGCGGAAAACCGTCCCGCGCTGGGAATAATCGATCGCATCGCTCACGTACAACTCGTCGGTATAGGGATTGACCCCCAAGGCATAGAACAAACGGGAATCCTCCGCAATGAGCGGCTGGGCCGGCAAGGCGGTATCCTCCACGCCCATGCTGTAAATCCCGCTGTTGGGCACCGTACCGCTGGCCCAACTGCCGTTGATGTAGTAAAGCCTGTCGCCCTGTGCATTGATGCAAAGCTCCGAAGGAGATGCCTGCAGGTCGGGAAAGCGAAAGATCGCCTCTACCGCAAACTGGCGCGCATCGATACGGATCAGCGTCGCCTGATCCTGCCCATACGGCGAGCCGGCGTACCCCCCGTCGGAGAGCACCCACAGTTTGCCGTTCTTGTCCAGCGCCATGCTGTTCGGCTGGCGGGTGACGGAAAGCGAATCGACCACCTTGTCCGTCTCGGTATCGATCTTGTACACCTTGTCGTTGTACGACCAGCTGCACACATAGACATACTGTCCGTAGCGAACCATCTGCTCGGTACCGTTCACCTTGCCCGGCCCCTTGGTCGTGCCCATGTAAACACGCCCCGTGATCTCGTATGTACGGGGATCGACCACCGCCATCGAAGGGCTGTACAAATCGGATATATAGATCTTGTCCTCGGAAATCACCTGAATGTAGCGCGGAGAAGTAAGCCCCGAGATGGCCCCGAGATACTTGAACGTATTGAGATCGATCACATAGACCTTGCCGGAATTGTTCACCACCACGAACCCTTTCCCGTCCACGATAGCCATCGACTGGCACACATCGCCCAAGGGAAAGTTGTTGGCATTGTAAAACACCTGGTTGTAAACCGTCTTGGAGGCGGGATCGTAGTACGAGAGGGAGGCGTTTCCGTACATGAAGTTGCCTTCATTGCATACGAATACCCCCTCCCCGGGACAGTCGTACTGCCGCCCGCCGGTGATCAGGTCGTTTGCGCAGGAGCAAAGCCCCACTACGCAAAGCAAAAGCAGCATTCTGCCCCACATTCCTTTCATCGTCATCATTTATACGAAAATTTTACCGAAAACAGATAATTCCTCCCCGGCATCGCCCGCCAGAGGATGGCCTGATACTTCCGGTCGAATACATTGTTGATCTTGGCGGCCACCTCGACGGCGCAGCCGTTTTTCCAGGCAAAGCGCTTGCCCACCGTCATGTTGTGGATGTCGTACGCCGGCAGGGTGTGCCGCGTGGATTCGTTGCTCGAAGTGGTATAGCGCTCCGAGACTGCCGACCAGACGTAATACAGGTAAAATCCCCGGTAAGCACCGTCGAACATCACATTGCCCTTGTGCACCGGGATGTAGATGAGCTGCCGTCCCCGGGACTGGTCGTCCTCCAGGGTCGGGTCTTCGTTGGTGGTGCGGGTATAGGCGTAGTTGCCCGAAAGGTTGAGCGAAAGTCCCTGGTGGGCATATCCGAGTGAAAGTTCGATCTCCGTCCCGCGGGAGAAGACCTTCTTTACGTTCTCGGCCGTCCAATACCGGAATTCGCTCGGCCGCCACATGATCCAGTCGTCGATCCAGGACAGATACCCGGTCAAGGTCCCGAAGAAGGTAAACCGCCCGAGACTGCGGGAATAGTCCACCGAGAGGTCGGTGGTATAGCCTTCCTCGGGACGCAAATCGGGATTTCCGCCCGGGAGCCAATACAGATCGTTCAGGGTGGGCTGGTGATAGTTACGCGTACCGTTGAGCTTGACATAGAGTTTTTCCCGGGAAAAAGGACGGAATTCCGCCCCTACCGAAGGCATCAAGGGGGAAAAATCGTCATCGGTCAGGTCCTCACGCAGCAAGGCATATCCCGAAAACCAGTCCGTAAAGCGGTAATGTGCCGAGAGACTGGCCCCGAACTCGGTCCGCTCGGCCGAATACCCTTCCTCGGTGATCCGGTCGAAGATATTGACCGCATGGTAATTGCCGTTGAACATCGCCTTGACCGACAGCCGGGACGAAGGGTGGTACTCCAACGTGTATTTGTTGTAAAAGCTGTAGATCACACTGCGCGAATCGTAGCTGACAAACGGCCCGAGTTCCGTCTCATTGGCCAGGTAGTAGTCGATGTTCCCGGTGGTAAAGCCGGAGGTGAAGTTGCTGCGGAACTTGTCCCAGAACTTGTCCCAGCGCCCTACCACGCGCAGGTCGTTGTCGGTCTGTTTTTCGGTACGTCCCAATCCTTGATAGGACATGATGGTGGGCAGGTTGCGATCGGCATGGGTAAACCAGGCGTTGACCGAAAGGTAATTGTTTCGCCCGGCATCGTAGTACAGGTCCAGCACCCCGCCATGTTTCTTGTAGTCGGCGTTGGTCTGCTTGACCACCTCAAAGGGCGGGATGGCCCGGTTGAGATACTCGAAGTCGTTCTCGGCCATATCGTACATGTAGCGCAAACGCGCCTGGAATTTTCCCGTATCGCCCCCGACCGAAAAGAAGGTCTGGTAAGTCCCGTAACTGCCGGCCGTCTGCATGAGCGAAGTATAGATCTTCTCCCCCCGACGCGGCCGGGAGGAAAGGCTCACTTCCCCGCCCAAAGCCCCACTACCGTCCTGCAGCGAACTTCCCCCGTGGTACAGTTCCGTCTGATCGACAAACCACACGGGGATCAGGGAAAAATCCACCTGCCCCAGCATCGGGTTGTTGATGTTCACCCCGTTCCACAAGACCTGCGTATGGGAAGCCGCCGTACCCCGGAACGAGACGGTCGCCGTGGAGCCTTGCCCGTAGGTCTTGACAAAGATCGACGAATGCTTGGTGAGCAGCTCGGCAAAGGAGTCCGTGGCCGACTCGGCCATGCGTACCGAATCGATCACCGTCCGGGTGAGTGCCTGTTCCTTGACCGGGCGGGCGGTTACCACCACATCGCGCAGCATTCCTCCCTCGACCTCCTGGGCAGCCACTCCTCCCGAAAGCCCCCCGGCAACGAGCAAAAACAAGTACTTTTTCATTGCGCGGTCTTTACATCATTTGGGGGCGGAGAGGGAAATGGCCCCGCACACTTCGGTCGAACTCTCCCCGGTGGCTGCCGAAGTCGCCCCGGCCGCCGAAGCTGAAAGGGAAATGGCCCCGCATACCTCGGTCGAACCCTCGCCCAACCATCCTGAGCCTTGGTTTACACAGGTATAGACCTTGATGAAATCCACCGCCGGCAAGGAAACCGAACGTCCCTGGGCGTCCACTGCGTTGGAAATATCGAACTTGTTGCTCTTCTTGGTATCCTCGTCCAGGTTGACGATGGTCTCGTAGTCGTCCGAATAATTGTCCGCATAGCCCCGTCCGGCAGCCGCATTGTACCAGTACTCCTGGCCGTATTCCTCGCTGCGGTCTTCCACCAGGTTGCGCAGGCATGTCCCGGTAAAGGACAACTCGGCCGGATTGTCCGAAAGGAACAAGGGCCAATAGGACTGACTGTGGAAAGCGATGGTCCCCGAGACATCCAGACAGCCGCTGCCCCCGTCCGAAGCAGTCCAATACACATTCTGCGCCGAGGACACGTCTGCCGGCCGGAAATACGTAAGGGTATAGTTCTTTTTGGTCGAAGCCAGGTCGTAATCCTCGCCCGCCAACTCGTACCACTCGTCGGCATCGGGCAGCCCGTTGCCATTGCGGTCGAAAGCCACCATCACCGCTCCCGGCTCGCTACTGCCATCGAACGCATTGCCACGGATGACGAAATCGTAGCTCGACCGGTTGAGCACCGAATGGTCGAACTTGAACACGATGTATCCGCCGAAAGCCCCGAGTGAAACTCCGGACTGCTCGCCCAACAATTCCTGAGGGCCGATGATACTCCGCGCCCGCTCGGGAGTGCCCCATGCAGCCGCATTGATAAACTGCCCCGGAGCCGGACGGTATTCCACCACGTCGGAGATCCACTTGGACGAAGTTTCCAGCACGGGGCGCACGGCATAGACCTCCGTGGTGTAAGTAGCGGACGAGGTCTTGAGTTCCAAGTGATAAACTCCCTGTTTGGCCGGGGTGAATTCATAACGAGCCGAGGTTGCCACCTCTTTCCCATCCAGATACCAATGGTATCCATCGGCCTTTACCCCGAGTTCGAACACCGTTTTCCCGTACACGGGAGCCGTTGCTTCCCGTGCAGTGAGCACATCAAACTGAGCCTCCCCGTCGCCCCCCAAGGGACCATACTTGGTACATGCGACCGCTAACAGCGCTGCAAGGGCACAGAACGCACTTTTTCTAAACATAGCTTCCTTTTTTCTTTTTACCAAAAATGGGGCAACCTGCCGTTTCCGACCGGTTGCCGCCACCAAACAAAGATGAGTATAAAAAATCAATCAGCCAACTTGAAAGTTAAAAACCATCCTTTCTCCTGCACCGATCTTCCCTGTCCTTTCCCGGGTTCGCCCGGGAAAACATTCCTTCCAGCCTGCAAGAGGGGGAGGTTTTCGAAAAAAATCCTCCGGACATCCGCCCTGCACCGCGACTGCGGGAGCATCTTGCTGAGCCCGCAGCTCGCGACACAAAGCAAAAAAAAATTACTATGGATGTCTTTTCGATTCATTTTCAACTTGTTTCACAAATCGTCATTCGCGCTCCAGCCACTGGTCCGAAAAACGATACGTGAAATCTATCCCCGCCGGAGAACCGGCCGGAACAGTATAGGTATTTTCCAGACGGGCACCCGTTTTGGCATCATACGTACCGATCATCGAACGGGAATAGTCGGTAGTACCCACGTACAGCACATTATTCCTATCCACGCCCAGATAACCGTACAGGCACATTCCCAAATCGCTCTGACCCGTAATGTCCAACAGCATCGTCGCCGTACCGCTTTTGTAATCGTACCGGGCCACCTGTGTAGAGGCATATCCGGTACCCATGCGGAAGAACAAAGCATGCTCGGTAAACGAAGCGCACATCCCTACATTGGGCGACCAGGATGCCACTGGCATCTGGAACTCTTCCGGGAGTTCCGTCTCGGTATAACTATAGTTGGAAGGATCCACGCATACCACCGTAGCCGAAGAAGTATAAACCGGCGAATAAAAACTGCCTGTAAACGTACCCGAAACCAACAGATAGACCTTGCCGTCGAGACCTCTGGCGATGTCCTTGGTCTGGCGTGTAGCACCGAAGTCAAGGGTCTTGACCACCTTGTCGGTCTTGGTGTCGATCACCTGCAAGTACTGTCCGCAAGGCGCGTACACCTTGTCGCCCAGCAGGAGCATCCGCGCTTTGGTCGAGCCGGCTACTGTAAAGGCACCGGCCGTACCCTCGATGTCCTCCGCACTCCACACACCGGTCGAGAGGTTCATCACCCGGATACCCGAGCGGGACTCATAGTCGGAAGACGAATAACGGATATACGCCTTGTTTTCATCGATCACCACGATGTGCTGCGGCCACACGCTCGCATCGTCGATCGAACCGGTAACCAAAGACTTTGCCTGAAGGGTCTGCGCATCGGCGATCACCAGACGGGCTCCCTGCCCGTTGGCCGCACCGTTTTGGGTAATAAAATACGCATTGTCCTTGTAAAGGAACATATCCTGAAGCACATTCCCTGGCGAGGTGGGCTTTCCGTCCTTTTGGTTGGCCTCTCCATAGGGATCCTCGTAGAAAGTCCCGTTTTGGTCGATGAAGCAAACACGGCCATTGCCGTTGCTCATGTTGCCTTCCAGCAGGAAGTACGTCCCTTCCTTGTACGGGCCGTTCACCACGATGGTCAGTTCGGACGCCTCTCCGGCTACTCCGTCGGCATTGAGTACAACAAGACTCACCGTATAGGTCCCAGCCGCCTCGGCAGTAAACGTATAATTCTGCTCGACGCTCTTGAGCACCGTATTGAGACGCCATTCATAACGGGCTGCCTCCACGTTGGTGCACAGGGCCGACAGGGTTACTGTTTCCCCGAGAGAAAGCGTCAGATCGCCCGAAGGCACCGTACCGTCCGAAAGGACGATGGAAGATTCCGGTTCCGGAAGGATAACGTTCTCCTTGCTGCACGAGGCCAGCACCAGGAGAAACGAAAGGAGGATAAACAGTCTTTTCATTTCTATTGCTTATGGATTAATAATGATTGTTTTTGCTCTTCCCGGCAAAAGCAACGCACGAGCAAACATGAAAAGACCGGCCCCGTACTGTCCTCTTGCGGGGTTGGCTTTTCCGACCAATAAAACAACTGACTGTTTTCATGCTTGCTGCGTTTTGCAGATTTTACAGCAAGCGATCTGCGACCCGAAGGTCCGACGGAAAATACAAGTTCGCCTTTCTTCCCCAGGCGCATTTCCCGTCCTGATTCGACTTAACCGGCCCATTCTCCGCAGGCTGTAAAATCCCTTGTCGCAAAGGCAGGTCTTCTGACTCACCCCACTTCCAAAGCCTTCCCATCGTCTTTTGGTAAAACGACAGTGACGTTTCTTGAAAGCTGCGACCGCTCTGCAGCGGACGGGGTTCACAGCAGCGGGAACTGTCGCCGATTTTCACGGCGTTCCCTTTTAATCCCGGTTATGGGAACCATTTGCCGGTGCAAATATCCGGCAAACTTTCCCGCAAAGCAAGACTTTTTTTCGCGCCCCGCCCTGACCGGGGACAAAAAGCCGCCGAGACCCTCGCCGGGCGAAGAATAAACAAACAGTTAATCTTTTTTCACATTTAGCCCTCGAAAAATCCGGGCACTCACCCCGGCCTTCCCCTCCCGACCTTTACGAAAAAAGCCTTGCGAGGCTCTCGCAAGGCTTTTTTCGCCATCTTGTCGAAAAGCGGCGATCAGGCGCCGATCATCTCCCGGTACTGAGCCGGCGAGAGCAAAGTATCCAATTCCTCGGGTTTGCTCAACGACACTTTGATGATCCAACCTTCGCCGTAGGGATCCTTGTTGACCAGTTCCGGAGCGCTGTCCAGTGCCGCATTGAACTCGGTAACGGTACCCGAAGCCGGCAGGAACAGGTCGGAAACCGTCTTGACCGCTTCGATCGAACCGAAGACATCCTCCTGGGCCAGCACTTCCCCGTCGGTTTCGACATCGACATAAACGATATCGCCCAACTCGTTCTGGGCATAGTCGGTAATGCCTACCGTTGCCATGTTTCCCTCCACGCGAATCCACTCGTGGTCTTTGGTGTACTTGAGATCTTCAGGAATATTCATACTCGTATGTTTTTGTTGTGTGTTTTATTGCCGATCATCGGCAGCGGTCAAATTTACAGAAAAAAAGCGAGCGCCGGCAAGATAGGGTCAGAGATTTTTCAAGGCCAGTTTCACGACTTGATCCACCGGAGCGGAAGGGTTGGCCGTGAGGATGGCATCGACCACCGGTTCGCAACTCTTGCGCACGAAGCCCAACACCTCGAGCGCGTCGAGTGCCTCGGAGCGGATCCCTCCGGCGTGCACCGAAGCATCGGCCGAAGAGTCGAAAGCGGAAAAATCGACCTTGCCCTTGAGTTCAAGGATAATGCGCTGCGCTGTCTTGAGCCCCACGCCCTTGACCCGCTTGAAGGCCGCCGCATCACCGCTCTCCATGGCCGCCACCACGTCCTTCACGTCCATCGAAGACAAAACGGCCCGCGCCGTCCCTGCCCCTACACCCGAGACGGAAAGCAAACGACGGAAGACTTCCCGCTCCTCGCGCGAGGCAAAACCGAACAACAGGTGGGCATCCTCGCGGATGATCTGGTGGGCGTAGATCTTGACCGCCTCGCCTTCCGCCGGCAGGGCGGAATACGTAGCCAGGGAAATATGGAACATGTAGGCTACGCCCGCGCACTCCACCACGGCAAATGCGGGCGTTTTTTCCGCCAATGTTCCTTTTATGTATTCTATCATGCTGCTATCGGTACTTTCGGCCAAAAGTACGAAAAAATATTTCGCTGGTAAACAGCGTCCAGCATATTATAAATATTTGTTAAATGCGACATCGCGAACAACAAAAAAGCGATTTGAAAATACCCGGCTCGACAATAATCCGTACCTTTGGATGCATGTTTTGCCCCCTTGGCACCGGGTTGTTCCCTGTGCGGGGTTGTCGAATTGTATTTGTACCGTTGTTAGTTGTCAATCATATTTTTCGAGAAAAAGAACTAAATCGTAATAGCAGATGAACAAGACATTCACTTCAGCCCTGTTTGCAGTAGGGTGCGTAGCTTTTTTGAGCTCCTGCTCGGGAAACAAACAACAAGCTCCCGCGCTGGAACAATTGGCCGTAATGACCGTTGAAAAGAGTCCGGCCCACGTTTACATTTCCAAACCCGCTACGGTAAAAGGCGACATCGACACCGAAATCCGCCCCAAAGTAGGAGGCTTCATCACCGAACTCCTGGTGGACGAAGGCAGTATCGTGCGCAAAGGCCAGTTGCTTTTCAAGATAGACCAGGTCGCCTATCAGGAAGCTGTCCGGGCAGCCGAAGCTTCCGTAAAAGCCTGCGAAGCGAATGTAGCCAACTCAAAACTCACTTTTGAGAACAAACAGAAACTTTACGAAAAAGGCATCATCAGCGAATCCGAATTCCTGGCCGCACAATACACCTATCAGGCTCAGGAAGCCGCTCTGGCTCAGGCCCGCGCACAGTACGTCAGCGCCAAGAACGACTTGAGCTATACCGAAGTAACCAGTCCTACCGACGGAGTGGTCGGCACGATCAATTACCGCATAGGATCCCTCGTGAGCAGCACAACGGCACTGCCTGTCACCGTTGTTTCCGATATTTCCACGGTATACGCCTATTTCTCGATGACGGAGAAGGAAATCTTGGAGATCACCACCCGCGCCGATGACGAAAGCCTGACTCAGTTGATCAAAAAATTCCCGGAAGTAACCCTCATCATGGCCGACGGAAGCGTATTCCCCCGCACGGGAAAACTCGAAACGATCAGTGGTGTAGTCAACCAGGCCACCGGTTCGGTTACTCTGCGTGCAAAATTCGACAACAAGGACAATCTGCTCCGCAGTGGATCCTACGCCACGGTTCGCATACCTGAAACTCAGGATGCGGTACTGCAAGTTCCCCAATCGGCCACCTACGAACTTCAAGACAAACGCTTCGTTTACACCCTGGCCGCCGACAGCACGGTAAAATCCACCCAAATCGAGATCATGAGCAACAACGACGGTAAAAACTATATCGTCACCTCGGGTCTGGAAGCC